>NZ_JAUBQE010000054.1:0-59860 GCF_036701115.1 Microcoleus sp. Pol1C5
CAGCAACTATTTTTCCAAACAACTGGCAACTTTACAGGAGCCAATTTCACCTACAGCGCCACAGACAACAGCGGCGCCACCAGTCCCGCACCCGCTACTGTTGTCGCTATCTTGCGGCCAGTTGCGCCAACTCCCACACCAACGCCGCCATCGCCGATCATCTCAAATCCGATTGGAGAAACAGATACCGACTGTTTGTGTCAGCCCATTATTGAAAAACCGGGAATTAACTTTGCGCCCCCGCAGCAACCACCCGCAATTGGATTTGTCCGGCCTATTTCACAATTTTCAGAGGCACAAACCACCAAAGGAACTGATGGCGATGACTTGATCGTAGACACCAAAGGCAACCAAAAAATTGTCGGTTTTGAAGGCAACGATTTGCTTTTAGGTGAAAATGGCGCGGACGAAATTTACGGCAACGAAGGCAATGACAGGATTTTTGGGGGCATTGACACCGATATTGTTTACGGAGACGAGGGCAACGATATCGTATTCGCAGGCAAACAGAACGACTGGATTGCCGGCGACTTAGGCTCTGACAACCTGTTTGGAGATCGAGGTGCAGATACGATTCTCGGAGACACCGGCCAGAACAACTCCCAGAGTCCTGACGATGCTCGCGATTTGATTTTCGGAGGCGAGGGTGCAGACATCATTAACGGCAACGAGGGCGACGATACCATCCATACCGGCAAAGGTGGCGATATTGCCCTTGGAGGTAAAGAAAATGACCTGATTTGGGGCGAACTCGGCTCCGATACGTTGTTTGGTGGCATCGGCTCCGACAGCTTGTTTGGGGGCATCCGCGACCAAAGGGTCAGCGACTCGCAGGGACTTGACTTGCTGTACGGAGGCTTCGGTAACGACTTCCTCAACGGCCAACAAGCCAACGATACGCTGGTTGCAGGCAAAGATAACGATCGCGCTTACGGAGGTAAAGGCAATGACATCATCTACGGTCAATTAGGCTCCGATACCCTCTACGGCGGCGAAGGAGCCGATACTCTGCTCGGCGACAGTGGAAGTTCCCAGTCCATCGGGGATCTCGGCGAACAAGACTTAATCTTTGGGGACAGTGGCAACGACATCATCGGCGGTGGCCACGGTAATGATACCGTGCAAGCAGGTAAAGGCAATGATTGTGTTTGGGGTGGCAAAGATAATGACCTGATTTGGGGCGAACTAGGCTCTGATACCCTTGTCGGCGACAGCGGCGACGACACCATGTACGGCGGTGCTCGCAGTCGAGCTAAAGATGTTGGCGGCGAGGACTTGCTCTTTGGTGGCATCGGTGCTGATGTGCTGCTCGGGGATGAGGGTGACGATACCATCAGTGGTGGTCAAGACAACGACTTGATTTACGGCGGTAAAGCTAACGACCTCATACAGGGAGATCGGGGCGACGACTTTATTTACGGTGGTGACGGCAGCGATGAACTCTGCGGTGGCGAGGGCAACGATACCATCTATGGCGATCGTGCTGATAACCGGGGTGTCTCGGTGGGCGCAAACGACCAGCAAGACTGCATCAACGGCGGTGATGGCGATGACTTGCTTTACGGCAACGAAGGCCAAGATACTATCAACGGAGATGCTGGCAGCGATACCCTGATTGGGGGTAAAGATAACGACCTGCTCAATGGGGGCGCTGGAGATGACTGGCTGTTTGGCGACTTGGGCGACGATACTTTAATTGGAGGTATTGGGAGCGATCAATTTTTGTTGAATGGTGAGGGCGGCACTGATACTGTGATTAACTTCGAGGTAGGGGTCGATAAGTTTGTTTTGACCGACGGGCTGAGTTCCCAGCAGTTGCAATTTAGCGCCACTCCGAACGGTACGTTGCTGCAAGTAGCAGGCACCGATCGGGTTTTAGCGAATCTGGTTGGGGTTCAGGGGGCGATCGGCTCCTCGGATTTCTTACCAAATCTCTCGGAACTCTAGAATTGGCGGCGAAAGTCTCCTGTTCTGACGAACAAAACGCCACAGCAGAGCAGAACTTCTGTGGCGTTCCTCACAATACTCAATCTGGGTTAGAAACTGTGTAGCACTCGGCCCTTGACATCGCTCTTACGGTTGCCTTTTTCCCCTCTCTAAAATGCTAAAAAATTAAGGTTTATTCAAGCCGGATTTGGTATAAAATCAAGTTTTTTAGCCTTGAATTCTTCATAAGTCTATTATCTTTCTCTGCGTAAAGTTGCCTCAATTCCTTGTCATCTGCGGTTCGATAAATTCTCTTTTTTTAACCGCAGATGAGGGCAGATGCAACACAGATTTACGCAGATAAATTAGATAAATTACTGTTGCACTCTCTATGATTATTGACGAGTTTTTAAGCCCGACGAGGCTACCGGAGTTTATCTAACTTTATATGGGGTTTTCAGGTGTTCCCAGGTACACAAGGGTTAGTAGCTCAAGTGTTTACTACCAAATAATTTTAGTGTGTTGTGCGATCGGGCTTAAGAGCAAACTAAAATTCATCACTAATTCCTCATACCCATTTTATTGATTCACAATTCGGAAGTCAAAAATACACGGATAGCTAGTTTTTCCTTTTTCCTGCTTCGACCCAATTCCCCACGATCAATTCCAATACTTAGCTTAAGATAGTGAAATCTGCTTACGTAAAAACAGCCGGCGCGGCTGGCCGAACAGCCAACCAGTCCAATTCCAATCCACCTGTTGCAAGCGATAGCCGGCCTGATAGTACAACTGTCGCGCCGCGTGATTATTTTCCAGAACGTGGAGGTAAATCTCAGAAAATCCCCATTCTCTGGCTGTCTCCTCGCAGTTGCTGAGCAATTGTTGAGCAACCCCCTGCCGCCGATAGTCGGGGTGAACAGCTAAATTCGACAAATAAGGATAGTCAGAATTAGGGATTTGCCAAGGAAAGCGAGAACGCAGAGCCATTTCTACTGTTCCTGCCATGCGCTGAGCTCGGTGCGATCGATAATTCTGCGTTCCCTCGTCGCGCGAGACTAGCTCAGCAACCAGACAAATGTAATGTTCGGCCTTAGAACGCAGTCGATTTTTTAAATCTTCGTAAATGCCCAAACGTAACACTGGATACACCCATTCTACAAACCCCTCGCGGGAGTGAAAGCTCATGGCTAAAATATCAGCTAGCTGCGTTAAGTCGTTGGGCGCAGCCACCCGGATCGAAAAACCAGAAAGTCCGGGAGTTTGTTGTTGGTGAGATGGTGAGGAAAAAAATGAAGGATTCACAATGCCAGGCCACTATATTAATTTTTTTACGCTGGTTTCTAAGCTACCCTCTTAGAAAATTTACTGATGTTATACTGATCTTATAACGTAACTTATAGGCATAGTTTATTATCCAGATTAAATTACATTTTTTTGTGTTTGACTTTAAGTAGTATTTGAGGTAGATGGAAATTTTTGAGCCTTTAATACTCTAGTTCGGAAAGAATCAAACTCATCCGATAATACTAGATTTTTGGATCAGCTATTTGGGCTTTAACTTGAAGCTTAATCCCTGGCTTTGGGCCGGCATCACAAGAGTTTAAGTAAACAGTAGCTTACAAATTAAATTCGCGACAGCTTAGGGGGCAAGGTATTAAAAACAATCACAAAGGTTTTAAGGTCAGGTTCCCGGAATCCTACCGCTCTCTGCTTACGGAAATACCCGATCGAATATAATTTATCCGTCAAGCGGTAGTTGAAAAACTCAACGACTTATCAGACTAACACCGGGCGCGCTGGCGTGTCGGATGTTCCCCGCCGCCCCCCGGCCTGGCACCCCAGCTTTCAGCAGTTCTGGGCAATCCATCGCCCGTCCTCGATCGAACCGGCTTTACCTGTTGAGCTAGGGGGTACTTTTCCAACCTCCTAATTTAAATTTGGATGCCTGAAAACAGTCTGCAGGGGTTTTCCCCGTCGGTTCGATACTCTGCTGCGCGCGAGCGAGACCTTCAAAACCTCGATCGAGCTGATGGACCCCGCCCAAAAACCGATGATATACGCCACCGACACTGGTCGTGGAGAGATCAAAATTTTAGACCCTAGTTCAAGCTCCGCGATTCATCTGTGGAGTAAATCTAAAATCTAAAATCTAAAATCGACTGATAGGTTTCCACAGAGTACATCCCTAGCTAAGATTAACAGATGGATGCTCGCTCTTGCGGTGTTTCGCCACAGTAATTGGCTTGGGTGTTGGTCTGCAGGAGGCACAAAAAATGCCGATATCGGGGAAAAAAGTGCAAGTCTAACTAAAATGGTACAGCAATTGCGTCACTCTCACAGACACCTCTGTGGTCTGTGGGCCACCCGCGAATATCAGTCAGGGGCTCGGCGCCGGATTGTGGTCGGTATCCTTGGCTGACTGTTAAAGTTGCTGTTACTTCTGGGAAAAAACACAGGCGAAGATGTTGGTTGTCTATTGTATCTTGCTGCGGGCAGCTTTCACATACCAAATAAAATAGTCCCAAGAGCCAGGCTCAAACATAAATTTGGCAAATCAACTCACAATCAGGACGGTTATTCCTATGTATTCTGAGATATCCAGACGGCAGTTAAAATGGCCAGATTTGTGTTTGCTCTCCTGCTGCATAAAGATAAGGGGTGAAAGTAAATTATCGGGAGACGAGTTTATGTGAATATACATTAAATAATAAAATTGGGGTGCACGACAGATAACTGTGGCTCAGAAGAATTCCGAATTGAAAACCCAGACATCAAAAATCAAGGTTGATGATTGCCTCGTATACTCACAACAACTTCATATCCACGAATTATTGTGATACCATTTTCCAAAAATAATGGCACTCTAGGCAAAATACCAACCCTTATGTCATCAGTCATTCGCAATCGAAAAACGAAAATCGAAAATCGAAAATGGTATGACTTCAGCAATTTAAATCGGCGAATTCTTCCTTTAATTAGACTTATTAAATCGAACAGCCCTGGGGCACAGGAGAACGGTGCATGAATTCCCAAGAAAATCCTAAGCTAAAAATTCTGATCGTCGATGACGAACCGGATAACCTCGACTTGCTTTACCGCACCTTCCATCGAGACTACAAAGTGCTCAGAGCCGAATCTGGTCCCGCTGCTCTCGAAATTTTGGCAAAAGAGGGAGAAGTTGCGGTGATCATCTCCGACCAGCGAATGCCAAAAATGAGCGGTACGGAGTTTCTCAGCCTGACGGCGGCTCAGTACCCCGACGTGATCCGAATTATTTTAACTGGCTATACGGATGTTGAAGATTTAGTTGAAGCTATTAACGCTGGCAAAGTATTCAAATACGTTACCAAGCCTTGGGATGCTCAAGAGCTGATAAATCTTGTCAGTCAAGCTGTTGAGACTCACAATCTTCTGAAAACGCGCACCAATGAACTGCGCCGTGCTTTGAGCCAAGAATCGCTGCTTTATGCCGTTACCAATACTATCCGATCGGCTCCCAATTACCAGCAAATGCTGCAAAGAATTGTGGAAACTGTCGGGCAGATGTTTGAGGTGAGTTGCTGTCTGCTGCGGCCGTTCCAAGACGGCCGGGTGGCCGATGAGTGGTTCGTTTACCAGAAAGCCGGAACTAAAGGTTTGGGGGGCGATGAGGAAGTCACGCCCGGAGATGCTTGTGCAGCAGAACTCTCCCCAGATTTGCTGCCGGATTTGGTTTGGGAAACTCTGGATGTGGAGGTGATTCAAGATGCCCAAACTGACGATCGAGTTTTAAACTGGGATAATCAGCAACGACAGCAGGCTTACGAAGCTGCGAATATTCGATCGAGCTTGATCGTACCGCTGTTTTACAAAATCGAACTGATGGCAGTTTTGGCGCTGCACCAGTTTGAGGAACCGCGCCAGTGGCAAGACCACGAGGTACAGTTGGTAATTACGGTGGCAGACCAAGCGGCTTTGGCGCTTTCTCAAGCCCGGGCTTACGAACAGGTGCGGGCGCTGGCAAAGCGCGAGGCATTAGTCAATACTATTACTACGGCAATTCGATCCAGTCTCGATCCCCAAAATATTTTTGCAGCCATTACTCAACAACTTGGCCAAGCTTTGCAAGTTGACGGCTGCGCCCTATCTCTGTGGACAGAAGATGATGAATACGTCCAATGCGTGGGGCTATACGACACACATAGGGATACCGTTGCTGTAGAACCGGGTTTTATTGACAATCCAGAGGTAGTTGCGAACCCTCTGGGCTACGACACGGCTTCGGGTGATGCTGGTGAGAACACTCGCGGCTGGGTTTTTGCCCATCCTTCTTTGCCACAGTCTTTGGTGCCGATTCGGGGCAATCCGGTGTTATTGCAAGTTATGGTATCAAAAGAACCGGTGGCGATCGAAGATCTGCACGAACACCCCGAGTTAAATGTTACAGAACTGCAAGTTCGATCGCCAGCCCGCGCCCTGTTAGTCGTTCCCTTGCTCTCAGAAGGTAAAATCATCGGCAGCATTTCCCTGCGCCAAAATCACAGCATCCGCCACTGGAACATCTCAGACATTGACCTGGCTCAAATAGTCGCAACTCAAGCGGCTCTGGCCGTGCAGCAGTCGCGTCTCTACCAGACTACCAGACAGCAGGCAGAACGGCTTCTGGAAGCCGATCGGCTCAAAACCGAATTTTTCCAAAATATCTCCCACGAGTTCCGCACCCCTTTAACTCTAACTATCGGCCCTCTAGAATCAGCTTGCAGGCGCCAAGAAGACTTGCCCTACGAACAAGCCGTAATCGCTTTGCGTAATTCCCGCCGCCTCCTGCGCTTGGTAAATCAACTGCTGGACTTGCAGCGGCTCGATGCCGGACGGATGCAGCCGAGTTTCCGCCCCTGCGATTTAGTCGGTTTCTGTTACTCTACCGCAGAGTCGTTCCGCGCCTACTGCGAGAAAAAAGGACTGCACTTAATTACCCAACTGCAAGAATGTCCTCTACTTTATTTGGATCTGGAAAGATTTGACAAAGTTATTTACAACCTGCTATCAAATGCTGTCAAATTCACCCCTGAAGGCGGAACTATCACCCTGAAAGTTGAATCGGCCGGCGCTCACTGCTTGTTGCAAGTAAAAGACACGGGTATCGGCATTCGCACGGAACAAATTCCCTATTTATTCGAGCGGTTTCACCAAGCCGAAGGTTCAGCTAGCCGTTCCTATGAAGGCAGCGGCTTAGGTTTGGCACTTGTCAAAGAATTAGTCGAACTCCACGGCGGTCAAATTTCAGTTGAGTCAGTTTACGGTGAAGGTACTACTTTTACAGTTTGGCTGCACTTCGGTTCGACTCACTTGCCCCCGGAACAGGTACTAGAAATACCTGCTGAGTTTCACTCATCCAAAGCTGCGGTGGAACTGGCAGATGTGGAGGCGGAGCTGTCAGAAAATGAGGCTGAAAATCATAACTTTGAGCCGATCCAACCGGTCAGATCGGAAACAGCAGTGGGAACGGTTTTGGTGGTTGACGACAATCCCGATTTGCGCTTTTATGTGTCGGCAATTCTCCGAGATTCCGGCTTTGCAGTTTTGCTGGCGCGCAACGGAGAAGAAGGATTTGCCGTGGCTAAAAAACGTCACCCTAATTTAATTATAACTGATTTGATGATGCCTTTGATTTCGGGCTTGGATTTGATTAAGATGATTCGAGAGGATGAGGAATTGCAGGGAACTCCGGCAATTTTGCTGACTGCTAAAGCCGATGAAGACACTCGAATTGAAGGAGTAGAAAGGGGTGCGGATGCTTATTTGTCCAAGCCTTTTAATGATCGAGAATTGTTGGCAGAAGTGCGGAATTTGATCGCCCTCAAACAAAACGAGCGCCGAGTGCAGCAGTTGAACAGTTATTTAACTGAGTCGGTGCTACGCAGATTTTTGCCACCGGCGATGGTGAAGGCCGCAGCGGCTGGAGATTTGGCCCTGGATTTGCGCCCGGAACCGCGATTGATTACTATTTTGTTTAGCGATATTGTCGGTTTTACTCAAATGGCAAATACGCTGCGATCGCGCCGGGTAGCTGAGCTGTTGAATGAATATTTGGCGGCAATGACTAAGGCTATTTTTGACAGTGGCGGTACGGTGGACAAGTTTGTTGGAGATGCGGTAATGGCTTTCTTTGGCGCGCCGGAGGAACTAACCCCTAATGAGCAAGTACGCCGCGCTGTGGCTGCTGCTGGCCAAATGCTGCAAGCTCTGAAGGAGCTTAACAAGGGCTGGTTGGAGCAGGGAATTGTTGGGGAAAATGGGGTGCCTCCGGTGCGGTTTCGCTGCGGAATTCACCAAGGTACTGCGGTGGTCGGGATGTTTGGTGGCCCCGACCGATCGGATTATACTGCGATCGGGCCGAGCGTGAATATTGCCGCCCGCTTGCAAGAAGTGACGGAACCAAACACGGTGCTAATTTCGGCAGCGGTGGCAGACTATGTTGAGGAAAATCGCATTGTTAAATATAAGCCTTTGAAACTAAAGGGAATTGATGAAACGGTATTGACTTTTTTACTAAACTGTGATTAGTCATTATAAGTATTATATGTTGATATCTCACGCACAATTTCGGGAACAACCTATTCCTAACTAAGTAGATGAGCGGCAAAATATGTATGTAGTTCAAAGCGATAGTCAGTCCGTGAAATAATCCTTAGAAGCGATATTTTATGAAAACAATCGCCCGATTGATGATAGCTTTACAGTCGCACCTACTGACCGTAAACAATGTGTTAAATTTAACTTTAATCACGCTAGTTAATGTTGAGTTGCATCAAGATTATTTTTCCCGCGTACTTACTTAAGCGCGCGAATATGCGCTCAGGTTGTGGACTCATATCAAATCCGGCTGCATCGTTTTGGTAAAATCTAGTCAACAGTCAACAATCACGGATAGATGTTGCAACCGGAATTGATCTAATTCATCTGCATTAATCTATGTTGCATCTGCCCTCATCTGCGGTTAAAAAAAGACAATTTCTCTGGTCGCAGATGACAAGGGATTGACGCTGATTCACGCAGATGCAGCAGAGATATATGAATAATTCCCCTGCTAACAGATTTGATGTCAATTGTTTAATCTTTAATCTAAAATCTACAATCGACTCACCAAAGTTCAAGCTTCCCAATGGCGGCTTGGGAGTCAAATCTCAAATCTCAAATCTCAAATCTCAAATCTCAAAGTGACTGACATTCCTGGCTTGAATCTATCAAAAGAGTGAACTTTTTTAACCGCTCGTCGGCGGATAACCTCTATCTAGAGAACGGTTACGCCGATCGCTCCGATAGAGTAAAAATAGAGTGTCATATCTTGCTTTGTATTCTATGAAACTGAATTATTTTACGAAACGGCTTTCGACTTTAGGGCGCTTGATGGCTGCAACTGTGCTTTGCGTCTGTGCGATGGCCTTTGTCTGGTCTGGTGCGTTCTTCTCGAACACCGCAGCAATGGCTTCTCCTGCTGTAAACTCGATGGCAGCAGACGCAGATGCGGGCGATGCGGTTCAAGAAAAAGCCAGCAAAGATGCTGGACGAGCCAAGAACTTCATCCGAGATACAGAAGAGAAGGTTAAGGAAACTGCCAAGACAAATGCTGCTAAAGTCGATCGCTCATCGGAGGATGGTAGTGTAGTAGAGCGCAAAGCTAAGAAAGATGCGGCCACAATTGAGAAAAGAGCATCGGAAGATTCAGCTCGGACTCAGAAAGCAGTAGATAATACCAAGAATGCTGTCGAGAGCGCTGTTGACAGCATCAAGGGTGTTTTTGGCAAGTAGACAATAAATAAGTAGGTAAGCGCAAAAAAACAATAATATCTTGCAGGGGCTTGTAGGGGTGGCTTTAGGGCTTATCTACAGTAAGGGCGAGTCGATCGTTGCAGAACCCGCCCTCTCCCCAAGTAATGTTTATTTGTACTTACTTACTTCAAACTGAAAGATTGATGTACATTGACCAAGACCTCTTTACGGCTCGTGTAAGCGACCCCAAGCCCTTGTTTAAAATTGGCGCAAAAAGCGCAAATCGCTAGCATAAACCCGGCGAATATCGTCGATTTCATAAAGTACCATTGCGAACCGCTCGACACCAAAACCGGCCGCAAACCCAGTATATTTTTCTGGATCTAAACCGACTCCTTTCAGAACGTTAGGATCGACAGTTCCGCAGCCCAAAACTTCCAGCCATTTGCCGTTCCACTGCAAATCAACTTCGGCAGAAGGTTCCGTAAACGGAAAGTAACTCGTGCGGAAACGGATAGGCAAATCTTGCCCGAACATTTGCCGCAAAAACTCTTTAATTGTGCCTTTCAAGTCAGTAAATGTCAGACCTTCATCAATTGCTAATAGTTCAATTTGGTGGAAGACTGCTGCGTGAGTAGCATCGACAGTATCGCGGCGATAAACGCGACCGGGAGAGACAATCCGAATCGGTGGTTTGTGCTGTTCCATGTAGCGAATTTGCACTGATGATGTCTGAGTCCGCAGCAAGTCGCCCCCTGGTAGGTAAAATGTATCTTGCATATCCCGCGCTGGGTGGTCTGGCGGTGTGTTCAGCGCCTCGAAGTTATAATAATCTGTTTCCATTTCCGGGCCGTTGGCGACAGTGTAGCCGAGGCCGACAAAGATATCGAGAGCGCGGTCTATGACGGCGTTTAAGGGGTGAACGCGGCCTTGGGGGCGAAAAATCCCCGGCATGGTGACATCGATGGTTTCTGAGGCTAATTTGGCTTGAATTTGGGCGGTTTGGAGGGCGGCGCGCTTGTCCTCTAAATCGGCTTGCAGGGCTTCTTTGACTGTATTGGCGATCGCACCTACTTTGGGCCGCTGGTCTGGCGACAGTTTGCCCATCATCCCTAAAATTTGAGAGAGTTGACCTTTTTTGCCGAGGTAGCCGACGCGCAACTGTTCGAGTTGTTCGAGGGTATTGGCAGTGGCGATCGCACTTTTGGACTCTTGACCGAGAATTTCTAGTTGAGTTTCAATGTCGCTTAGCTGGACAGTCATTTTGATTTTAGATTTTAGATTTTAGATTTTAGATTGATGGCAGTTTTGGGCCAAGTTGAGTTTAGCGCAATTTTGGCTCTACAGTCTTGTTGATTTTAGATTTGAGATTTGAGATTTGAGATTTTCGGCAGTTACGGATAATTTGTAATAGGTAATTCGATGTTAGAGCGATCGCGCTAGTTAAATCTAGTTTAGTATTGTTATAAGGCCTATAAAAATTTCAATGAAACTTTTAATTAGCAACGACGACGGCATCTTTGCACAAGGCATCCGCAGCCTCGCCAACGCTCTCGCCGACGCTGGCCACGACGTGAGCGTAGTTTGTCCCGACAGAGAGCGTTCTGCTACCGGCCACGGCCTTACCCTGCACCAACCCATCCGCGCTGAAATTGTCGAATCTATTTTTGAGCCTGCAGTCCAAGCTTGGGCCTGTTCGGGTACTCCCGCCGACTGCGTGAAACTTGCTTTGTGGGCTTTACTTGACAAACCGCCGGATTTTGTTCTTTCCGGTATCAACCACGGGCCCAATTTAGGCACGGATATCATCTGTTCGGGTACGGTTTCGGCAGCAATGGAAGGAATTATGGAAGGAATTCCCAGCATTGCTTTCAGCCTCGCCAGCTTTACTTCGCAGGAATTTGGACCGGCGGTGGATTTCGCTGTCACCTTGCTGGCACAGTTGGAAAAACAGCCAATGGCGAAACCGATGCTGTTGAATGTCAACATACCAGCAGTCACACAAGCAGAAATTACCGGAGTTGCGATCGCCCGTCAAGGCATTCGCCGCTATTTCGACATATTTCAAAAGCGCACAGATCCGCGCGGCAAAACTTATTATTGGCTGGCTGGGGAATTGTTAGAAGATGTAGAAGAAATCGCTGATTCGGCGGTGCCACATGATATTCCTACAGACGTACAAGCTATTCGCGACAACAGAATAACCGTAACTCCCTTGCAATATAATCTCACCTGTGCTCCAGACTTGCACTCGTTGGGGGGTTGGCATTTTGAAGGTTTTCCCAAGCAGTGAGCTCCGATCGACCCGATCGGAGCGGTAAACTAGGAATTAAGGAAAAGTGCCTCTCAAGGTCTATACCTTAAGCGTTAACACAGGCTCCCAATTACTTGTTAGTTTTTTTTAATCAAGAAAAACAGTTATGAACGCTCCCACCTATAACACTCATTCTGTCACTTGCCCGATCTGCAACCGTTCTAGCGTCGTAGGCCCAGTCGGGATGGTAAGTGGACTATTCACTTGTCCCCACTGCCATTCTCATATGGTAATTAGCTGGAGCGGTCATTTTGTGCGCGATCCTTTTAGTCTCAAACAACTGACGGTGGGAAAGATGCTCAGGCGCGAGAGCAGACCGTTAGCTCGCCTTCAGCGGGATTTTGGGCTGGGTAAGCCTTTTCCGCTGATTGCAATTTTGGGCAGTGTGGTCTTTTTCGGGTGTGCGCTAGCCGCTACGGAACAATCGCTACCCCGACAGAATTCACTTCAAGGATTTTTAGAGTGGGTGAGCGGAACTGGTAATTCCCAAGATGTCTCACGTTAACATTTCTTAAAAAAGATTGTGACAGATACTGCGTGCAAATATCTATTCCTTTAGGTATAAATCACAATATTTTAGCAATTGCATCCATCTTGAGCTACGGGTAAGCACTTAGACGCCGTGTCCTTCATCCTATCTCCAAAAATGCCAAAACCCCCAGTGTGGCAGGGGTTTTAACCCCTGCCTCAAAGCTCAAGTCGGGTGGGCTTAAGTATCACAAGGGTGTTTGAGGTTAATTTGACACAGATTGCATCGCTCAATTTAGAAACTCAGCAATTTTTCTAACTGCTGTTTCCAAAATTGCTGGCGACTCGACTAAGGCAAATCGCACGTAGCCTTCTCCTGATTTCCCGAAACCGGCACCGGGGGAAGCTGCGACTCCTGTACTCTGTACTAACTGAGTGCAAAATTTTACGGAATCTTGGGCCCAAGGTTCCGGCAGTTTCGCCCAGACGTACATGGTGGCGGGGGGTACGGGTACTTGCCAGCCGATGCCCTGTAGCGCGTTTACAAAGGCATCGCGCCGTTTTCTGAAGGTTTCTACGCTGCTTCTGACGGTATCTTGGGGGCCTGTTAATGCGGAGATCGCTCCGTTCAAAATCCCTCGGTATTGGTTGAAGTCCACTGCGGCTTTTACCTGGCGCAGCGCTGCAATTAGTTCGGAATTGCCGATCGCATATCCCACCCGAAAACCTCCCATACTGTACGATTTGGATAGTGTAAAAAACTCGATCGCCACACTCTTATCTCGATCTGCCTGAAATATTGACGGCGCCATCAATTTTCGATATTCTTCCTCATTACCAGACTCTGCCTCTATGAGAGAATTGCGATCGTCAAATACCAAATCCACATAAGGGAAATCGTGAACTAAAACAAGTTGATGTTCTCGACAAAAAGCCACGGCTTTCTCAAAAAAAGCTACCGGGGCGATCGCAGTTGTAGGATTGTGAGGATAGCTCAAAACCATCATCTTCGACTGAGCCAACACTGCTGTCGGAATATCTTCAAATATCGGCAAAAACGCATTTTCCGCTAATAGCGGCATCGGATAAATTTGACCGCCGGCTAAATGCACACCGCCCGCGTGGGAAGGATAGCCTGGATCGAGCAACAAAGCAAAATCTCCAGGGTTGAGTACAGCTAAAGGCATATGCGCCGTGCCTTCTTGGGAACCAATTAACGGCAGCACTTCTGTTTCTGGATTGACTGCAATTCCAAATTTTTGCTCGTACCAAATAGCTGCTGCTTCCCGAAAATCTCTTGTGCCGTTAAATAGCAAATAGCCGTGAGTGCTGGTGTCGGAAAGAGAATGTGCGATCGCATCTGTAATGTGAGCAGCCGCCGGCAAATCCGAAGAACCCAGAGACAAGTCAATCACATTTTGCCCCGCTGCTCTAGCTTGAGCTTTTGCCCGATCCATATCGGCAAATACATTAAATTGCAGTGGATCTAAACGTTTAGCAAATTGCATATTTTCTGTAATTTTGGGGGATTTTAATGAATCTTTTTATATGAGCTAAATTATTTTTTATGTTGCCTTTTTATTGGCTTTGTGAATTAATTATTTTTTTACTAACCGCAGAGAGCGCAGAGGGCGCAGAGTCAGAGATGAACATTGAGGATAAAAGAGAGATGTTAAAATAAAATTGCGATTGCTAGAATTGTGAATTGGGAGTTGGAAACTCCCGAATCATTTCCAAACTTTATAAGTGAGCGTCGAGCAAACCGATCAAAGTTTGTTTAGTAATAGCACCCTCGTGAGAAAGCACTACTTCGGCATTTTTAAACAGCCTGAGAGCTGGGACTCCTTCTACTTTATACTGCTTGACAGTATTAGGATTGGGGTCAATTTCCATTTTAACGACTTTCAGGCGATCGCTGTAGTTGGCCGCCACCCAGTCTACCGAAGGCGCGATCAGTTTGCAAGGCCCGCACCAACTAGCCCAAAAATAGGCAAGCACTGGTTGCTCAGCTTTCAGGACTTCTGTTTCAAATTTTTCGTCGTTAATGACAATTACACTGTTGCTCATGGTTCTGCGATTATTTTTTCTATTTATTTCTAAAGCACCGGCGGGCGTGAAACTTGCACCAACTTAGAAGACAGGCCCAAAAAACTGTTACTAATTTTAAAACATTCTGCGAATTATTGAGTGCAAACTCAGGACTGGGGACTGATGGCTAATTCTGTATGGCGTTTAATTCCACTGTTGTCGGCGCTTGGTAGGGTGCAGATGGCGATCGACCAATGGCTGCTGGAACAGCATCTAGCGGGCAAACATCCGCCAACTCTGCGATTTTACACTTGGCAACCGGCGACGATTTCCTTGGGCTACCACCAGCGCAGGTGGCCGGAGTTTTGGCAGCATTTGTCTTGGCAGGGAATGCCTGTGGAGTTGGTGAGGAGGCCCAGCGGCGGGCGCGCCGTGCTGCACCAAGGGGATTTAACTTATGCAGTTGTGGCGTCGGGATTTGGAAGCAGCCGTATGAAAGCTTATCAGACTATTTGCGAGTTTTTGATTGAGGGTTGGAGGGCGATGGGTTTGGATTTGCAATACGGGGAAGCTGGAAGGAGTTATATTCACAATCCGAATTGTTTTGGTACTGCGACGGGTGCGGATTTAGTTACACTTGATGGTCACAAATTAATTGGTAGCGCGCAATTGCGACGGGGTGATGCTATTTTGCAGCACGGTTCGATGCGTTTGCAGCCAGATGTTAAATTGTTTTCTCAAGTGTTTGGAGAGGAATTAATTCCTGTGCAATTACCTCTATCTGAAGGGGGAGATGATTTGATTGCAACTGTAATTGATGTTTTGAGTGCGGCCGCTTGTCGCTGTTTTGAAATTGATTTGAAAGTGCAGCCACTTTCGGATCGGGAATGGCAGGATATAGCAGATATTGAAGGAAGATGGAAGAAGGAAAATATATTAGATACTAGATACCTAACTTCTTGAAGAAGTCGGGTATCTCGCTAAAATCGCCAATCTAAAATCGGAAAACTCATCTATGGCTGCTGCTCAATTTCAACGATCGGCTCTTTGGCAATTTGGCCCAATGTCACTGAATCCAGCAAGCTTTCCCAATCAGCAGCTAATCCTGCATCGTTAGGATTAGCGCGACGAGCAGCAGCTAAAGTGCTGAGAGCATCTTGCCAAATCCCATTTTCAGCATAAATAACAGTTTTCTGGCGCGGATCTGCCACATCTAATTCACGGAGGATATCTGCACTCAGTTCAACTCGACGCACAATACCTGTTGCTACCGAATCTCCGGATCTGTCCTCATGGTCGCAAATCAATGCAATAAACCCACGGTAACTTTTGCCTGCTTCCAAGGGCGGCACATTCTTATTGGCGGGAATACTAACGCTCATGACTCCTGATGCATTGTTAATTTTTAGGGTAGTTTCATATATAAAATTCCCCTTTTCATCTTCCAGGGCAAACTCAGCTAGGAGCGCGTCTGTTTTAGGCAAGTAGAAAAAGAATACAGGATATTCCGAAACAGTCCGCCCGATTTGACTTTCTGGTACTAAGGCTTTTAGCTTTCTGTTATCGTCGCATTTAGGTCTTGCCTTGGTCTGCCCTCGTCGTCGATAGTTTGGTGACGACAAATTATCTTCAGTAGGCCCAACGAAGCGCACCCTTCCCGGTTGAGTGATTGGCTGACCATCTACGTTTGGAGTCGGCTGTCCCACAACGGTTAATTGGAAAGCGTTAAGTGTGGCGATCGATAATATTGAGCTAACTGATGTCAAATTTAGGAAAAACTTAGTGATTTTTTTCATTTTTTAAAACATTATTTTAATTAGGGTTCTATGCGTTTACAGCCGGATTTAGAGGTTTTTTTTCATTTTTTTGGAAAGGAATTAATTTCTGTGAATTTACCTCTATCTGAAGATAGAAATGATTTGATTGAAACTGTAAGAAAATTAATATATTAGAGCCCCGACTTCTTCAAGAAGTAGGGGCTCTGGGTATTTTGTTATGGCTGTGGCTGAGTTTGAACGATCGGCTCTTTGGCAATTTTACTCAGTGTCACTGAATCTAGCAAGCTTTCCCAATCAGCAGCTAATTCTGCATCGTTAGGATTGGCTTGGCGAGCCGCAGCTAAGGTGCTGAGGGCATCTTGCCAAATCCCATTTTCAGCATAAATAACCGTTTTCTGGCGCGGATCTGCCTGATCTAATTGACGGCGGATATCTGCACTGATTTCAACTCGCCGTACAGTACCGCTTTCGATCTGATCGCTCGATCTGTCTTGAGAGTCGCAAATCACTGTCAAATTCCAACGGTAACTTTTGCCTACTTCCAAGGGTGGCACATTTTGGTTAGCGGGGATATTAACGCCGATCACCCCTGATAAATTTCTAATTGTGACATCCTGTTTATAAATCTGGTTGCCGCTTTCATCTTCTAGGGTAAATGTGGCTAATTCTGCCTCTGTTTGAGGCAAGTAGAAAAAGAAAGTTGGATACTCGGAAACAGTCCGTCCCAGCTTATTTTTAGGCACTAAGGCTGTGAGACCTTGCTGACTAATGCTCGCGCAGCCACCGCGTATAGGCCGTCTCGGTTGAGTGGGGGGGCGATCGTCGTCGATATCTTCACGGGGCTGAATGAAGCGCGGTCCTCCCGATTCAGTGGATGGCTTGCCATCTGTGCTTGGAATCGGCGGACCGAAGCGCGGCCCTCCCGATTCAGTGCCTGGCTTGCCCGGCTCCCTTGGTATTGGCTGTCCCAGACCTGCAAATTGGCAAGCGTTAAATGCTCCTATTAATAATAGGGAAACAAATGCGAGCAATTTTAGCCAAAAATTAGTCATTTTTTTCATAGTAGTTCCCTGAATTTTTAAAGTTATTTTGTCTCTTTTTACTTTCCCGGTCTTGCTTCTCCCAAGACGCGGTAGACATTAACTTTTTGTTCCCTGCCTTTTAATGGTAAAGCTCCCCAAGATTCTACTTCAAATTTGTCGGCCAGATGCAGGAAGGTTTCTTCTGCAATCAATATCCGGCAAGTGTCGTCTTGCCGATCCTTTTCACAGCTTTCGAGCCGAGAGGCAATATTTACGCTGTCGCCGATCACTCCATATTCTAAACGGGTTGAGCCTCCCAGACTACCAACCATCAAAGGCCCTGTAAAGATGCCTACTCGCATTTTTGCGGACGGCAAACCCCGATCGAGCCAATTTTGATTCATTTGTGGCAAGCGGGAACTGATGGCTAGAGCGCAAGATACGGCGCAGCGAGCATCTTCTGCTATTTCTTCGGGAGTTGTGCGGGGAATGGGTACGCCAAATACTGCCAGCATTCCATCTCCGGTAAATTTATTAATCACGCCTTGATGTTCTTGGACTTCTTGGGCCATTGCTGATAAATACTCATTTAACCAACTCATTACTACTTCTGGCGGTAGTTTTTCGCAGATTGTACTAAAACCCTGCAAGTCGGTGAGGACGATCGTTGCAGTAACTTTTTGCCCTGGCAATAACCCTGATTCGAGCAGATGGACGCGCTCTTTCCACAGGGCATTTGCGATCGCGGGTGAAGTTTGTTGTCCTAATAATTTCATCACAATCCCTTCCTGTTGCCTCGACTGCTCGTACTTATAGGTAACTGCAACTGCTGCGGTGATTAAAAGTGCCAGGGTAGGGGCCATTAGAGGTATCCACCCTTGTTGCATGAAGAGGAAAAAGGTGAATCCGAATAATGAACCGCAACCTGCGATCGCACTTGCCATCAAATTCAGGGATTTTTCTAGCCGCCAAGCTAAACAGCCGCCCACTGCACTCCAAACAGCGATCCAGAGAATTTCTTGCCCTTCGTCCCAATACCAAAATAGCCCTTTGCCGTCTAAAGCTGCACTGAGAATTTGGCTGGTGGCAGTGGCGTGAATTAATACCCCAGGCATCAGGCGGTTTCCGCTGGCAGTAGCGCTGTAAGGGCTGGAGAATAAATCTTTGACAGTTCGGGCTGTAACGCCTATTAGCACTATTTTACCCTTCACCAATTTAGGATCAACTTTTTGCTCCAAAACTTGAGTTAGTGTCACGATATTTGCTATATTTTCAGCAGAGCGGTAGTTGAGTAAGACTTGATAGCCTCGGGCATTAATGTTTTGATAACCTCCTGAGTCCGATTGCAATTTTGAAAATACTGTTTTATTCGCCTGAATTTCTTGTTTTTCTGTCAATTTAGAATCTATTTTTTTGCTATCCAAATATGCAAAAGCTAGCCGCATTGACAATGAAGTATGTGTGGTTTTACCATCGCCAGCAAACATCAAATTTCGACGCACTCTACCATCGGGATCTAGGACTAAATCGTTAAATCCTATCCGTTCTTTTTGTATATTGGGAGGTGGCGGAGCTCGATCGTACTCTGAGTTGCCGATGAAGGTAATGGGAAATACTTTGGGGTTTTTCAGTTGAGTTGCTAATTCTGCATTTCCCGGTTCATAGGGAGTCGGGCGAATTATATCTATGCCAATAGCTGTGGGTTCAAGACGAGCTATTTCTGCGATCGCTTTTGCTAAAGTGCGATCTGAAATTGGCCATTTTTCAATAATATTAATGTCCCGATCTGTGATTGTTACTACCAGCAGCCTGGGGTCAGGACCCGGATCAGGTCGCAACTGCACCATCACGTCGAAAGCATTTAATTCCAGTGGCTGCAACCAGCCTAAATGCCGCACTCCTAATAGAGCTCCTGTCACGGTAATGCAGATAATAGTAAGAGGTTGCAAGTCAGGGAAGGGGAAGGAATGAGTTAAGTTTTTCCAACTCCAGCCTCTATCCTTCAACTGACGATGAAATTGATGAAAGAATTTGGGCATATTGATAATTATTTTTTCAACTCTCCTTGAAAAAATGCACCCCATCTTAAATTGCCAAATTTTTAATTTTCCTGTGCGGTTTTGGCGATCGCACTTAACTGCAATCCCTGCGGATAGCTGTTTTCTTCTTTGCTGCGCTTGATGTCGGCGATTGAAATCTGGGGTTTGAGGTATTTTGCTAAAACTTTAACCACGTCACCCCGATCGATCGTCCCCGCTACTGAACCAATCGGCGAGAGGACGATGATTCGGGGGAGTTGACGGGCTTCCATGCTGTTAATTACTTCTGCGATGGATGCTTTTTCGGAAACTGTGGGGGTTTTTCCCAGGGGTTTCAAAATGTTGTGCAAAGTCTGAACTTGCCATTGACTGCGTTCTGTGAAGCGGATATCGTCGATCGACACTAACCCCAAATCCCGACCGTTGGTCGCAGCAATGTAAAATGGAAACGGATTGACTTCTAACAAATAGCGATCGGCAAATTCTCGCAGAGTCAAGTCTGCATCTACAACTCGAAACTCGCGACTCATCGCATCGCTGGCTTTAATTTTGAGCAGGGCTTCTTGCAGCGAAGTAACTTGGCTATAAGCAGTGGCATTGCGAATGCCAAACCAGCCGATCAGCGCAATCCACAAGCCGCCGTACTCGCGCGCTAAAAAGCATAAACTCAGACCCAAAGCAACCGCCAGCCAACCTAAAACTTGTCCTGTTTTTGCCGCCCAGCGAACGCCGGTAAATCGAGAGCCGGTGATTTTCCAAATTGCTGCTTTTAAAACTTGTCCTCCATCCAAAGGCAGACCGGGAATTAAGTTAAATAATCCCAAAACGAGGTTGATTAGTGCTACCCTTTCGGTGACAATTGCTAGCAAACTTTTCGGGGGAAGAACTTGAGAGCCCAAACCGAGGATTAAAAACAGCGCAAAGCTGACTAGAGGGCCGGCAATGGCTACTTGAAAAGCTTGACCGGGAGTTTTTGATTCCGAGTCGATCGAAGCTACTCCGCCAAATAAGAATAAGGTAATAGAATTAACTTTAATGCCTTGCGATATCGCCGCCAAGCTGTGTCCGAGTTCGTGCAAGAGCACGGAAGCAAACAGTAGCAGAGCTATTGCTAACCCCGCACTCCAAGAGAGCGCAGGCCCCCACAGGCGGTAACTGCTGGCGTATTCGCGGGTTGCTAAAGCTAAAATTATAAACCACGAATAATCTATAACTAGGGGGATGCCAAATAAAGAGCCGATTCGCCAACCTGTCTGCATGAAGTTTCCTGGGAAAGGAGAGCAAGAAAGAGTTTCTATTATATCTTTTCTACTCCTTGCCTTTGCCTTTCCCCTGATTTTTACAGAACTCCGGCGTTACCCAAGCCCAAGATTACTCCGGCTCCGAGCAAGTGACCGAAGCTGGCTGTTGCCAGCAATTCTGGTACGCCGAAGCCTTTGAACATTCCAGGGAGTGCAACGGGTAAAGCTGGGCCCTTGCCTCGGTTTTGCTTGGAGATGCCGTAGTAGCCGATCGTGATCGCCAGCAAATTACATAAAATCATTGTCAGTCCTACCAGTGGCGACCACTCCGGTGTTGAGGGAGCGGTAGATTGTACGGCTAACAGCAAAGATGAGTTGATCATGTTCTTATCTCCTGATTTCACAGATAAATTGATTTCCAAGATTATAAAAAGCGGTTTGCATTAAACTAAGATTTGTTTTAATAGTTAACAATTCGTTGATATTTTGATACAACTGCGGAACCGAGGAGGAAGAGTGCGGGTTAAAATTTGCGGAATCACTAAATTAGACCAAGGAATTGCGATCGCCCGTTTGGGAGCCCAGGCTTTAGGGTTTATCTGCGTGCCCGCGTCCCCCCGCTATGTCAGCCCAGAAACAATTCGCCTGATTGTCGAGCAGTTGCCGGAAAATGTCGATCGCATCGGCGTTTTTGCCAACACCACAATAGAAAATATCTGTCAAGTAGCGGCAGAGTCAAATTTAAGCGGGGTGCAGTTGCATGGAGATGAAACAGCGGAATATTGCGATCGACTGCGGGAGTTTTTGCCGGGAATTGAAATTATCAAAGCCCTGAGAGTTAAGACTCCTGAAACTCTAGAGACGGCGGCTATTTATGCTGTTCGTGTCGATACTTTACTGCTGGATGCTTACCATCCACAGCAATTGGGCGGTACTGGTAAAACGATCGACTGGATGATGTTATCAGAGTTTAGACCGCAGTGTCCTTGGCTGCTGGCGGGCGGTTTAACACCCGATAATATTTTAAATGCAATTGATAGGGCGATCGGCAATAACTTCAGCGGTGTTGATCTTTCTAGCGGCGTAGAAATATCGCCGGGAGATAAAGATTTGACCAAAGTTTCTCAGTTGTTTGCTAACTTAAGTCAACTTGCTCATCATTGATAAATTGGCAATACCAAGTTCGCACTTTTTATCGGATTTATTCTTTAGTCTGCTTGGGCGAAGCCTGCTGTAGACTAGGCAGACTTCGTTTGTATAGTAGCGGTTTCAACCGCAGTTTATGCCGTTTATTGTTTTATCGGCGGATCTCAAAAGTGCGCTCGCCCTCCGGCTCTTCGTATTCCAAAACCAACTCACTAACCCTAGCACCGGTGGGGCCGCGGCGGCACCAACTAATCATTTCTTCCACAGCTTGTTTGGAGCCTTCAAAGACAGCCTCGACGCGCCCATCGGGGAGATTTCTTACCCAGCCGCCCAGGTCGAAATACTTTGCTTGATTCCTCGTTGAATATCGGTATCCTACTCCTTGAACTAATCCGGAAACAAAAACGCGGACTCTGACGGGTGGCAATGATTGGTTTTGCATAATAAACGGCTCAACTTACTGTTAACATCTGTTTGAAAATTTTAAGGATCAGTTTGATTATGTTAAATTTTAGTGCGATGGCGCTGCCGGGATTCCTGATACGCCGAATCACCCTAGCTTTTTCAACTATTCCCGATTTCACTGATTGGCTGGTTGCAGCTATGCTCGCCCTGGTTTACACTTCGATCGCTCTTTCCGTCGGTTTTTGGTCGGGATTTCTAAAAGTAGACGTGCAAACCTCTCGGCGTACAATTGTGGGAGTGCTCATTGGCTGTTTGTTAAGTCCGGGCATCACCGAGGAATTATTGTTCCGCGTGTTAATGCTGCCACATCCGTTCGAGAATGCTTCTGGCTTAATGCTGTGGTTTTGGGGATGCGCGAGTTTGGCGGTTTTTGTAGTTTACCACCCGCTGAACGCGCTGACTTTTTACCCGGTTGGTCGATCGACCTTTATGAATCCAGTGTTTTTGCTACTGGCGGCAATTTTGGGAGTTGCGTGCTCCATCGCATACCTGCAAAGCGGTTCTATCTGGCCTGCGGTGGCGGTTCACTGGCTGGCAGTGACAGGCTGGCTGTTGCTACTGGGCGGTTACAGGAGGCTGTATGGTTAAATGTAAAAAGTCCAGCATCACTATTTTGTCGGGAGGATCTCAGTTGTGGGTATCATAGGAGCGATCGTAGGTTTTTTGGCAGGGGTAGCAGTTGCTTACTGGTTAGTGGAAAAGCGCTTAAAGAAGCAAAAGCAAGAATACTTGCAGCAAACTCGCAGAATTAGTGAGGAAATAGAATTAGCTCAGATGTCTCGGGTGCAACAAGCTGTCGAATCTCAGCAAGGAGAACGGGAAAATCAGCTTAGAAAAGCTACTATCGAACACGAAAATTTACTCAGACAAGTTACTACCCAATACGAAAATCAGCTCAAACAAGTTGCCGCTCAATACGAAAATCAGCTCCAACAAGTTCGGGCAGAACGCGACAGTCAGCTCCAACAAGTTTTGGCAGAACGCGACAGTCAGCTCCAACCACTTACCAGCATAGACGAGCATGAGCTGCGGCAACAAATCAGCGAGGAATTAGAAGCCGCTAACAATGCTAGGATGCAGCAAAATATCCAATCTTTGCAAGCAGAACACGAACATCATTTACTCAGAGTTGCTGACGAATTGCATATAAATTATCAAGCTCAGATGGAGCAACATTTGCAAAACTTGCAAAATGAACACGAAACTCGATTGAGGCAAATTGCCGAGGAATATGAGAACCGCGAGGTTGAGATGCAGTTAAATATGGAGGCTTTGCAAGAGCAATACGAGAGTCAGTTGCAAGCGGCTCACGAGCAGTTGAGAGAGCACGAAGCTCAGATGCAAGCTACTATCAGGTCTTTGCAAGAGCAGTACGAAAGTAATGTACAACAAGAAGTCCCGGAGCAGCAGTTCAGTCAGTTAAATTCAACAGAATTTGCCGAAGGTTTATCACAAGAAGAAGTTTGGCAGGAACTGTCAAGTGAGTTAAATCAAACAGAAGTTGAAGAAGAGTTAAATTACACAGATTTTTCGGAACCACAACCAATTGATTTACATCAACCAGCAGTCGAACAACAGCTTCCAATTACCAGACAAGCACCAACCTATTCCCTACCGCAGTTGATGGGATGTGTTCAAAGTCAGGACAAAGAAACCCGCAAGTTTGCAGCGTCTGCTTTAGGTAAAATGGCTGCTGCTAATGCTCTGAGAGCCGAAGGTCAGCGAGCAATAGAAACCTTGGGAAAATTAGCTCAAGATATTCAGCCGGAGGTGCGTGAAGCTGCTGTGGAAGCACTAGCAATGATTAAGTCTGAAAAAGTAATTCCCCTGCTACAAAAAGCTTTGCGAGATATAGATAGCGGTGTGGCTAAATCGGCAAGTGCTGCGCTCAATAAGTTTAAGTTTTATCCGCGCACTCCGCCGGCTAAGCCGAAAACTGTTGATGTGAAGAAACCAAAGCGTTAAGCATTTACGAGCCTAAATAAATATAGCAATTGTCAATTGCCTACAACACAGTAGGGATACAACATTGTTGTGTCCTTACCGAGGTGCTGTATAGCACTCAATTTCGATCGACAACTCGCCCAATCCTTAGCAGCAATTACCGACACCCCGCCAGCCGAGGCCGGTAGGTTTGATGATACCCTGCCAACGGCTTTGGCGGCAATTGAGTCGCGCAAAATTTGTTTAAGATTGTGGTTTAACCGATCTGTTGTACTACTGTTAAAATCGTTGTTTTGTACCGAGTATAAATTTGAGGTCGCCAGAGTCGCTAACACCCACATCTAAGCGAATTAATCCAAAGCGCGATCGCACCCTCACACCTACCCCAACACCCGCCCCAGTCCCTGGTTTGTCCCTGACTACCGCCGGTTTTCCGAGTACGCTATCTCCTGTGCCCAAATCCGACGCAAAATCAACAAATATCACGCCGCCGACATCCTGACCCACAGGAAACCGATATTCGCCGGAAGCCAAAAAATAACTCCGGCCGCTGCCAATATCGCCGCTATCGTAACCCCGCACAGAATTGCGGCCGCCGAGGCGAAAAGCTTCCGTTGGTGGCAAATCCCCGATTACCGTCCCCGCTTGCAAGTTAAAAGCCAGCATTTCGGGCAAGGCTTCGGACTCGCTGATGCCCAACAAACTTACTGGTACATACTGTATATAATTCGCTAACAGTCTGTTACTCACAATGTTCCCTCGCCCCAGAGGTATCGACTGCTCGGTGCTGAGGCTGAGAATCGAGCCGCTGGTGGGGTTAAAGGGATTGTCCCGCCGATCGAGCACCGCACCCAAAGAAACAGTGTATAACTCGTCAACGCCCGTGCCGCTGAATGTGAGAGGATTGCCGAGTTCGTCGCGGCGGGCGATATTTAAGTTGCGATCGCGCGTACTGATATTTGTATAATTCAGTCCCAAAGTCGATTGCCAATCGCCCAAAGGTCTGGTAAACCTGAGATTTCCCCCCATCCGAATTTCCCGAACTCGGTTCCCGTTGGGCAAATCAATATCTTTGTTGAAAATTTCCGATATTCTGCGATCGCCAAAAGCTCTCACACTGTATCCCAAACGGTCTTCGGCGGCAACGTAAGGGCTGACAAACTCGACATCGTACTGGATACCTCGGAGGCTGGGTTCAAGTTCCACCGCTAGCCGCTGGGGGTTGGTGCCGAAAGTTCGATCGGTATAGGAAAGAGGAACAGCAACGCCAACATCATCACTAAGACTGGCACTCACGCTAAAAGAGCGAGCCGATCGCTCTTGAACGTTGTAGATTACATTAACATCCGTGCCAACTTCTTCAATCGAAACCGTCACTTTGTCAAACAATCCCAATTGCTGCAACTGCTGTAAATCCGATCGTACAACTTCCCGGCTGTAGTTATCCCCCGCCTTGAGTTTGAGCTCACCTCGGATAAAATCTTCCGAAATTCTGCCCTCAACCGGATCCCCTTTTTTATCAACAGCTTCGCCTCTGGAATTGACAAAGCGAATTTTCACCTCTGCAACGTAAACGCCCTCAGCATTGCCCGCTTGACTGATTTGTAGAGTACCCCCTAGCTGTCGGGCGTTGCTGTTTACTGCTTCGGGGATTTCGGCGTTGGCCGCGATCGTCGCCGGAGTTTTTAACAGAGATGTAAAATCTTTATTGTGGCTGGACTTGAGTGAGGGCGATTCCCTAGGGGATAGCTGCGCTGCGCGTACTTCTGGAGAAGTTACGATCTCATCGGATGCCGGCAAATCCTGCACAGTTGGGTTCACCTCATCCGATTGGTGACTATTTAAGACTGGAACCGATAACAAATGTCGCTTGTCATCGAGTCTAGATCCCCCTAAATCCCCGTTAATAAGGGGGACTTTGAGCATATTTCTTGTCCCCCGCTTATTAAGGGGAGTTAGGGGGGATCTAGACTTCGCTACAAACAACAGAGATGGTCGGTTTGACGTTAAGTTGTCACCAATGACCTCATCCTCCTCTCTCTGCGCCCTCTGCGCCTCTGCGGTTCCCTCTCTCAACTCCGCCTCAGTCGGTGCGGCACTCGGATCGATCGCCCGCGCCCCCAATTCGCCGCCAGCCAGCGCAGCCAAAGTCAAAAATGCAATAATCGGAATTCGCATAGACATTAAATTTAAAGCACACCCAACGCATATTACCCAAAACCGGGCCCCCTGCATAATTAGCCGAAAAGAAACCCGGTATTTTTGAGGCTACCGGGTTTCTGGGATGCTGAAATGTGGGAAAGTTCGATCGCGGGCGATCGTTAAATTTGTTTAAATAGCTTGGCGAGAAACACGTTTCTCAAAATGAGCCTGAGTCTGCTGCAACAGTTGTTCGCGACTATCCTTAGCGGTGGTAATGGTAGGGAGCAAGTTGCGAGCTTGTAACGTCATGTGAAGCTGTAGGTGTGCTACGTACTCACTGACATCTTCGCGAAGAGAGCAAGCCGGGTACTGTTTTAAAGTAGAGTTCAAAGTGTTCTCCTGCTTTGAGTTTGTAGAATTTTCTAATAATCATAGAGAATATCACGGTCTATTTCTAAGTGTGTACTCCGTAATGAAGTTTAACCTTTGGACTGCTGTTTTGTTACAATTGTTTACAAAGATTTCTTACATCTCAGGAGTCGATCCCCATGCAGTCTCAAGCATTTCTAAGACCAAATCACATTCAAGTACATTTGTCAATAGCACCACCCAAACAGCAGCCTACCTCGACATCGGGTGCGGCCGACCCTTATGGATGCTGCACGGTTTCTTTGGAGAAAAGACTTGCTGGCTGCCATTAATTGAGTTATTGCAATCTCAGTTTCGGTGCATCAGTTTAGATATGTTAGGTTTTGCAGAATCCACCAAACCAGAAATCGGCTATGACGTAGCTGTAGAAGTTGATTTTGTCCGGCAAGTTGTAGAACAACTACATATCGAACCATGCTGCATCATCGGACATTCTTTTGGCGGTTGGGTAGCATCTGCATATTCCCTCAAATATCCTAATTCTGTTAGCAGTTTAGTGTTAGCAGCGCCAGCGGGAATTCTGGACGATAGTTGTTGCGGTCAATACGATGCTTTGGGGCTGCTGTTGTAGGAAACCCCAGCCGTGGATTGGGTCTTGCAGTTGGCAAAACCTTTTGCTAGTTTAGCGGAAAAAAGTGAGAAATTGCAGCAAATTTCAGGGTGGCGCAAGGAGTTAATGTCTCAACCAGTAGCAAGGTCATTTTTAAGGAGCCGGATGCGGCCGGAAGATGCAGTTGATACAGTAGAAAAAAAAATTTACAAATTGCAAATTCGTACCTTAGTAATCGCCGCAGATAGTGACGAAACAATTCCTCTATGGCACTGTGAAACCTACGCTAATGAGATACCGGGGGCCGAGTTAGCAATTGTTCCCAATTCTACTCGCGGGTTGCCACAAACTCAAGCTCAAATTATGGCGAAGTTGATTTGTAAATTTTTGAATAATTAAGAAAAAGTGTGCAATAAGCCGAATCATAAAAATTGTGATATGCCACCAATTGAAAATAATTGTGTTTTAGTATACTACTTTATTAGGAAATACAGAATATATTGATTAGTGTCTTGTACACTTTTTTCTTATGGCTCTTAAATCTTGTGTCAGCACGAGCTACAGACATTTAGTTGAGTCGGGTATATCACCAATGGCGGCAATGAGGAACTATTTTAATCTGGAAGAAATTACGACAGCCAGAAAAATTAGTGCTGCGGTAATTAATATCAGCGGCCGTCAGCGAATGCTTTCCCAACGAACGGCTTTTTTTTGCATGAGGTTAGTTTGTTCTGAGAATGACCTAGAAAAAGCCCAACTGCGGGGAAATTTGTTAGAGGCGATCGAGCTTATGGAAAAATCGCACCGCGACTTAATTAATATTGGCAGCAGCATTAACTTAGGTAGTCCCCCTTCAGCCACCCTAAAGGCAATGTATTTTGAGCCGCCACTGTATTTAGACAAACAAGTGCGCGCATATACCGATCGAATAAAAGCATTGGTCCAAGTTCCCGATGCCGAACTCATGCTGGAAAACCCCCACCTGCTGTACATTATCGAAGCAGCGGGCGGCGACTTGCTAGAAGCTTTCGATGCCGTGGTGAGTCAATACCAGCAAGAAAGCGAAATCGAACAATTTGAAATCGACCTTAAACAGGTTGAACTTTATCAAGAAAGTTGTGCTGCTACCTCGAAAGCGGAAGCTCAAGCAGCCCAGCTCGATCGCGCACTATGCGAACTAAAACAAACTCAAGCTCAACTCCTCCACAGCGAAAAAATGTCTTCGCTGGGGGCGCTAATGGCTAGTATCGTCCACGAAATTAATAACCCAGTTAGTTTTATTTACGGCAACTTGAGCCATGCCGCAATTTATACTCAAGATTTGCTGCACCTGCTGTGTCTCTATCAAGAATGCTATCCCAATCCCTGTCCCGAAATCACAGCTAAAATCGAAGAGATAGATCTTGATTTTCTAGTTGAAGACTTGCCTAAAGTTATCTCTTCCATGCAAATGGGTTCCAATCGCATTCGCGAAATTGTCAAATCTATGGGCAACTTTTCGCGAACCGATAACAGTAACATGACCTTGTGCGATTTGCACGACAGCATTGACAGCACCGTGTTAATTTTGCGAAACCGTCTAAATTCTCAAATAGACCGTCGCGACATTCAAGTAATTAAAAATTATGGAAAATTGCCTCTTATAGAGTGTTATTCAGGACAGCTAAATCAAGTATTTATGAATCTAATTACCAACGCGATCGATGCTTTGGACGAGATATCACAAAATCAGCCCTATGCTGCGCTAAAAATTTTGATCGCCACAGAATTAGCTGGGCCCGATCGCGTGAGAGTGCGAATTGCTGACACGGGAACCGGAATGGCACCACAGATAAAAGAGCGAATGTTCGAGCAGTTTTTTACCACCAAGGAAATTGGTAAAGGTACCGGTTTAGGATTGTCTATTGTCTACAAAATCTTAGTAGAAAATCACCGAGGATCGCTCCGGTGCGAGTCGGAACCATCCAAGGGAACCGAGTTTATCATTGAACTCCCGATCCAGCAAACTTAAGCAATTTACTAAATCCAAATTTATTTATGTTAACTGTGTGTGGCACGGGCGTCCCGCCTGTGTTAACTGTGTGTGGCACGGGCGTCCCGCCTGTGTTAACTGTGTGTGGCACGGGCGTCCCGCCTGTGTTAACTGTAATTAAAATTTACACATATCCTACTCTAATTCGAGCTTCAAAGTTGGCAACAGCTTTTCTAAATTTCTGAGAGATTTCTGTTGCCAAGGAATATCATTTGAACCCAATACCACAAGTTCAATCGTTTTCTTTTTCCTGACGCTAATCACAAATTTAGACAGCATACTGATACCAGAACTGTTAACAAATTCCAATTGTTTTAGGCTCAAGGTAATAGTAGGCGGTTCGCCATTAGCGACCTCATCTAACAATTGGGCTATTGGTGCATACTCTGCCGGGCCGCTCAGGCTGAGTTCGCCTTGGAAAGTGACAGTGACTGATTCTGGATCGTACTGAATGGTGTAATCTTCACCTTTAATTTCATGAATGCCCATTGTGATTTTGTTTCCTGACTAAAATATTGCGATCGCACAAGAGAGTAAATATTGAAATGCTAGGAACTAGACCCTAATTTGAACCACAGTCGTAACAATGATGGTATCACTATCTGGCCGGGGCTCGAATTTCCAACCTATCTTAGCTGAATAGTCATTAATCATCGTCAGCAAGCCCAACCCCGAGGTATCGCTTTCGGATTCCGCATTTTTTTCAAGCTGCTGCAAATAAAGTTCATTTGGATCGGAATCCATAATTTCTTCAATAAACTCCTTCAACTTATTCGCCCCTTCTGGATTAACACTATTACTGGCAAAAATTACCGCTATTACCTCTGTTTCCCCAATAAAGTGTATGCCAAATTTGACTTTGTAATTGATATCATCCTTATTAAATTTTATCGCATTTTCTAGGAGTTCGTTGGCGACGTAGCTGACAGCTCCCTTGCTTTCTTTGATCCGTTTCTCGCTGCTAGCATCCTCCTCATCCACCGGTAGAAAGCTAGACAAATAATCGGCTACAAAATGAGCTGAAAGCCTGTTATTGCGCCAGCGCTGTTTGATGGGGCGAGAACTGGGGGTAAATGTAAGTTCTAGGGAGTCGTGTTCAGGAGGAAATTCTTCAATAAATTCTCCAAAGATTTGTGTCATTGTTTTTAAGCTTCCAGATGTCATGATTTTTCTCGCTCCAATTGATGTATTAAGCTCACTTCTTGGTGAATTTCCACACGCCATTCCAGTTAGCAGGAATACTATTTCTTAACAGCGATTGGAGGCGTTTTAGGTAAAGTTGACTGGGCTTGTCATCTGGATTTAGCGCTACTATCTGTTCAAAAAAAACTATGGCCTTAGCAAAATTTCCCTGACAATATTCTTGAAGTCCCTCCTCAAATATAGGCAAAGTTTGAATTTTGAGCGATCGCACTGGTTCTACTTCAACATCTAACACCTCACAAACTGTAATGGCTTCTTGTCTACCTTTGACAATAGCCCGATCCAAAAAACGGATATGATACTTTTCAGGTTGACTCAAACGTTGTACCACATCTCCAGAAATTAATAAAGATACGCCATAATACTTAGTCAAACCTTCCAGACGAGCGGTGAGATTGACATGATCTGAGAGCGCATCTGCTTGCATCCGATTCGCGTCTCCAATAATCCCAACCATCGTATCACCCACATGGATACCAATGCCAATCTTCAGCGGTATATCCCCATTTATTTTACGGCTTTGATTGTATTTGTGCAACTGCTCCAGTTTCACAATTCCTGCCTGAATAGCATCATCCACGCCATCAGGAAAAACTGCCATGACTCCATCTCCAATATACTTGACAATAAAACCGTTGTGCTTGCGAATTTCGGGACTAATTTGCTGTAAATAGTTATTGATGAAGTCAAAGTTTTCTTGAGGAGTCATTTGCTCCGCCATCGTGGTGAACGAACGCATATCGGAAAACATTATTGCCATCTCTTTGCTCACGTGATCTCCAAGCTGGAAATCAACCATGCTTTGCTTGCCGAGAAATTGGAGAAATTCATCGGGAACAAAACGTCCGTAAGCCTGCAAAAGTTTCTCTAATTCTTGTTCCCGCGCTTTCACCGTTTGCACCATATGCGAGAATACCTGTGCCAGTTCTCCCAGTGCATCACTGCGCGCTGCCACATCTGACAATATATCGGGTTGAAAACTATTGTTTTTTACAGCAATAGCTGCATCTATAACCTTTTTTACCTGCTCGATGTAAGTCTGCATCTCTCTGTTTTTATGACGGATCTGGTTTTCCAGATCCGTGGAGTGTTGCGTGATAATTTCTACTAAGGTTTCATAGCTGTTTTTTTCATCCTCTACTTCCTCAAGTTTTTCGCTCAACTCCTGGAGCTGGTTATGGAGTTCTTCTGGAGATTTAGATGGTGCTAAATTTATTTGTGGTTTCATAATTTATACTTCTGAATCTGGAAGCGCAAAGTTGTTTGACTTCCTCGCTGTAAATTATTATAACTTACAGGCGCGGAACTCGAAATCTTGTTTCTGCTTCGATGCTTGATTACTAAATCCAACACCCCTGGTAGAAACCGGGTTGACGACCGTCAATCATAAATTATGCACAATATTTCCCTGTTGCTTCAATACTAGCAAAGTAATGTCATCAAATACCTTTTGTTCTCCAATAAATTTTCGCAAATCAGCGATGGTGGCTTCCTTAATTTGTTCGGCGCTCAAATGCCAGTTTTGAGAAACCACTTCACAGAGTCTTTCGATACCGTAGAATTTTTTGTGGATGTTTCTAGCTTCGGGGATGCCGTCAGTATAAAGCACGACGCCGTCCCCCGGCTCTAAGTCTACTAAAACATGGCTAATCCAATCTGAAATATCCTCATCTAAGGCGAGCGGAAATCCTAAATTTATGGTGTCTATCCGCTGGATTTGACCACCTTTCCTGACCACAAGAGTTTCCTCATGTTGACCGCTGATACTAATTGTGTTCTCAGCGTAGTTGAGCAAAGCTAGGGTCATATTTTTGTCGGAGTTCATGCGCTGGACATTTTTATAAATAGTGCGGTTGAGGGTATCTAAAAAACGCACCGGATCGGATTCTTGCATTTCCTGAAGAGTGCGGACAGCAGCTTGAGTCATCACCATCAAAATGCCGCTTTCTAATCCGTGTCCGGTGACATCACCAATGCAAATCGTGACAACCCCGTTAGTAGAAAGTACGTCGTAGTAATCGCCACCTACTTCCGAGGCTGGCTCCATAAATCCGGCAATATCTAAATCTTCAATCGCTGCGAGTTCAGCAGGTTTTGGCAGAATCAACTGCTGCATTTGTTTGAGCATATCCAGCTCGGAGCTCATGCGGAGGTTTTCCGCTTTCAGGCGCTGGTTGAGAGTGGCAATTTGTTTAGTGGCTGTGGCGAGTTCAGAGGTACGTTCTTTGACTTTATCTTCTAGCGTTTCAAAGGATTCTTGCTGTTGTCTCGCCATGCTGTTAAAGGAATTTCTTAAGGTTTCAATTTCCCAAATTCGACTGGAATCAACGTTCTGGTTAAGAGCGCCACCTGCTAGATATTCTGAAGCTTGAGCAATTTGATTCAGGGGGCGAGTAATCCAGCTAGCGGTGAAAATACCCACTCCAACAGAGACAATTAGAGCCACCATACACAGCACAAAGGTCTGGCGAGTGTTAGCATAAATTTGCGCCATAAAGTCGGCTTCAGGAACTACTACTACAATCAGCCAATTGAGACCGTACTTGTCAGTTAGCGGAGAAACTTGGATAAATTGCCGCTCACCGTTTAGCTTAAAGTCAAGTTGAACAGTTTGATGGATGTCTTCCAAACGCTTGAAGCGATCGAACAGATAAACCACACTTTTACGCATCAATGGGTTGCTGCTTTCCTGTGCTTTTATCCGCTTTGTATCTTTGCCTTTTCCCACCGATAGAGGCTGTTCTTTTAGCGAAGTGGCTATTAATTCACCCTGGGGTTCAATGATAAATACTTGACCGGAATTACCCACCCTTAAGGTTTGTAGGAAGTGGCGAATTTGATCTAGTCCCATCTGGCAAGTCAGCACGCCAATTAGTTTCCCTTCGGCATCATAATAGGGTAGACTCGCATTAATTTGCAGCGTACCGTAGCCAAAATTAATATAAACTTCACTCCAAGCTGCCTGTTTCTTCTCAACAGCTACTCTGTAAAAAGGGCGCGTGCGAACGTCATAATTGGGCGTGTTTTTGTCGATTGTTGTCGGGTTTCCATTATCGTCAAGGTTGTAATATATCAAGTCGCCGCCCCCCGGAATCAGTTGCTGGGCAAGCTTAGGTTGTTCAAGTCCAACCAGCCGATTGACCCAACCCACACGCAGGTACTGACCTTTTTCGTTGGCAATTCCCGCGTGACCGATCGAATTAAATTGCAGAACTTGTTTCCAAAAATAGGGTCGTGCTTGCTCCAAATCGTCAAAGTTCAACACCCCCAAAGGTACAGCATCCTGATTGATCTGATTCACCAATGGCGGAGCTTCCAGATAGGTTTGAACACGTTCGTAAACTCTCGCACTCACTTCGTGCCGCAACTGACTAACAATATCGTTGACTATCTGCTCTCCATTTCTGTAAGAGAGATAGCCAACGCAGCCAACAGCAGCCAAAATTTGGAGAACAAAGGGAACTACTAAGACATTGCGGAGACGGAATTTGCCCGATCTGGAGACGATCGCACTTTTTTGAGAAACCATTGTTAAAAACACTCCCAGCGGGCAGTTTTTTGTTACAAGACTTGATAATGGATATATTAAGAGCGACTCACAATGTTATCATATCAAAAACTCAACCAACATCAAAAAATCTGCGTTCATCAGCGCTCATCTGCCTCCATCAGCAGTTACAATAAAAAAATAAATACTTAAAAAAATGCAAATTACTAACTCCCTCCACAGCGCCATACTCATCTCCAACCTAGAAAAATCCCAACACTTTTACAGCACCGTACTAAGACTGCAAAAAATCGATCGAGACTTAAAATTTCCCGGAATCTGGTATCAAATCGGAGACTTCCAGCTCCACCTAATTTTAGCGGCCACAATTATCCCAGATGCGGTAGACCATGCCAAATGGGGACGCAACCGACATCTAGCATTTTCTGTTGCTAACTTAGAGGCAGCCAAACAGCAGTTAATCGCTCACAATTGCCAGTTTCAAATGAGCGCGTCAGGTCGATCGGCATTATTTACCCAAGATCCCGACGGCAACATCATCGAACTCAGCGAGTAACAGATGAAAATCATCGCTTATTCTTACACCGAACCGCTACTCGAAACAGCACCCGCACCGGAAATTTGGGGTCAAGAAGTCGATCGCACCTATCAAGACTTAGGAGGGCGACAACAACTGCAACAACTCCTAAAAGACTGCGAAACAGAACCAGTCAAATACCTGTTAATTCAGCGTTTTGAAGAACTCGGCGACACCGTACAGCAAGTGTGTTCCCACCTCGCCCAACTCGAAAACCTCGGCGTCGAAATCATCGTACAAGCAGAAACAGAACCGCGAAACCGCAAAAACTTGCTGCAAATCCTGGCAGAAATCCAGCGCAGCCAACACAGCCGGAGTATTCGCAAAGGACACGCCCGCAACCGCATCAAATCCCGGATTCCACCGGGTAAGCCTCCCTACGGCTACCGGCGCGGCAAAGATTGTTATACGATCGATAAAACCACCGCCCCCACCGTCAAAGACTTTTTTGAACACTTTTTAATTTACGGTTCCTTGCGAGGTTCCGTGCGGTATTTAGCCAAGAAATACAACAAAAAAATCTCTGTAAGTACCGGCCGCCGCTGGCTGACAAATCCCGCCTACCGAGGCGATTTGGAATATCAAAGCAGCCAAGTAATTTCTAACACCCACGTCCCGATTATTTCCAGAGAAGAAGCAGCCCAAATAGACAGGTTACTGCGCCGCAACCGCTGCCTTTCTCCTCGCAGCGCTAGCGCCCCACGTTCCCTCGCAGGTTTAGCAATTTGTGCAGAATGCAAATCGCCCATGACAGTTGCCAAAGTCACCTCCTACCGCCAAGAAAAAGAATACCTTTATTTGCGACCGATTAACTGTCCAAAACAACCTAAATGTAGCGGCCTTTCCTACGATGAAGTATTGCAATTAACCATTGCCGGAATTTGTCGGGATTTACCCGATGCTGTTGCTGGGTTGCAAATGCCGAATATGAATGGAATTAAAGCAGGAATTGTCAGGGCGATCGCATCCAAACAAGAAATCATAGAGCAACTTCCCGCCCTGATTGACAGCGGCATATTAGACACGGAAACGGCAGAGTTTAGAGCCTACAAAATCCGCACCGAAATTGCTGAACTGCAAAGCAAATTAGCGCAACTACCCCCAGTAAATTTGCGAGAAACTGCCCAAACAGTTTCCCTGCCGCAATTTTGGCTCGATTTATCAGAATCAGAACGCAGGTTTTACTTTCGAGAATTTATCGATCGCATTGAAATCGTCCGGGAAAATACAAATTGGAAACTGCAAGTTATTTTCATTTTTTAAAAATTAGCTCGACGTTCATCCATAGCTCCTAGGTTAGATGCCCAACTTCTTAAATAAGTGGGGTATTTGGGTAATCTATTAGTTCGCTAGGAGTGGACTTCGTTTGACAAGCATCGGTTTCTACCGCTGGATTATCTTGTTTACCTTTTAGCCAATAGACGCTCATCTCTCCTTTTCCTTTAATCGTAATCGCACCTCTTTCCTCAAATAAATACCGATCTTTTAACAGTTCGTAAATAGCCGTAGTAACTTGAATATATCCCGGTAATCCTTGACATTCCATCCGAGAAGCAACATTAACAGTATCTCCCCACAAGTCATAGATAAATTTTTTAGTGCCAATTACGCCAGCAACTACTGGCCCTGTATGAATGCCAATCCGAATTTGAAATGGTTCGCCTCTGTCATTTTGAAAATCAGCGATCGCTTCCTGCATATCCAAGGCCATATTCGCGATCGCTTCTGCATGATCTGCCCTCGGCACCGGCAACCCCCCCGCTACCATATAAGCATCTCCAATGGTTTTAATTTTTTCCAAACCGTGTTTTTCCGTTAGTTGGTCAAACCTGGAAAAAATTTGGTTCAATACATTTACCAATTCTAGAGGTAACATTCTAGCAGCAATAGACGTAAAATCGACTATATCGGCAAAAAGAACTGTTGCTGAATCAAACCTCTGGGCAGGAGAACCCTCGCCCTTTTTCAAATTTTCAACAATCGCTGCTGGTAAAATATTCAGCAATAAATGATCCGACTTTGTTTGAGCAAGCCGTAAAGCTAGCTCCACCCCCTGCCGCTCTTTAATTTCGTTTTGCAAACGTTCTACAAGATCTTGGAATTGCTTCGTTTGCTGTTGCAGTAACTGTTGTTGACTTTGAATAGTTAACTGATTTGCCACTCGTGCCAATACTTCTTTACCATGAAAAGGTTTAGTAATATAGTCAACTGCTCCCACATCAAAAGCTTTCACCTTATCTAAAACGTCATCTAAGGCGCTTAAGAAAATCACAGGAATGGAACTGGTTTTTGGTGAAGCTTTCAACTTTGCACATACCTCATATCCATTCATGTCTGGCATCATCACGTCCAGCAAAATTAGAGTCGGCGGAAACTCTTGCACTGTAGCGATCGCCCTTTGCCCGTTCAGCGCTTTACGAACCTGATACCCTTGTTCGGTCAAGATTGTAGATAAAAGCCGCACATTATCGGGCTTATCATCAACTACTAAAATGTTGGCTTGAATTGTAGGATATTGATGGCTGTCCATGCGATCGCTCACGGTAGTTTGTCAAGTTAAAAGATATTAACACTTAAGAAGTTTACCTCAAAAAAACGCAACAGTATAATTTCCGATTTGCCTTCCTAAAAATAGATGACAAGGAGACGGTATTGGGGCTTAATGTTAGGTCTTTTTAAAATAAAATAGCCTCCCAAGTTGAGATTAGTTGAAAACTGGTATTTTTACCTGGTTGCAACTGCTGACTGCGCTATATCTATAATATCGTCAAATAGGAAATCCTGCACCAAAGTAGTTAAATATTGTGCAGCTAAAGCAAATTCGCTCGGCAATTCCTCAATCAAATTGACAATTTTATCGTCGCAACATTCATGAGCAGCATGAGATATCTTTTCTACCCACTCAATAGGCATTTGACCGAGTTGTGACTCTACAGATTGATTGCTAGTCACTCCGCTAATGTCGCTTTCATTTTCTAGTGGTGTATCAACAGATTCCTCGTAAATGTAACGTACTCCTAAAAGTTCTTCCATTTTCGCAAATAATATCTTTGCCTCGAAGGGTTTACGCATGAAATCATCGCATCCTGCTCCTAAAATAGTTTGTCGTTCCTCTTCAAAAGCGCTAGCCGTAAGAGCAACTATTACAGTTTGTTTTCCGAGAGGATGAGCTTTAATTTTTCTGGTGGCTTCATAGCCATCCATGACAGGCATCTGCATATCCATCCAGATCAGGTGCGGTTGCCAATCCTCCCATACAGCAATAGCTTCTTCACCATCTCTAGCTGATCGCACGATGAGGCCTAGTGGTGACAATAATCTTTCTATGACTAGGCAGTTATCGGCGCGATCGTCAACAACCAAAATCCGGTATTCTGGTTGATTCGGTGCTAAACCAATTACTTTTTTCTGCGGTTTAAGGATTTTAATCTCGCTGGGAGTGGCAAGGCTGATTTGAATATCAAATGCAAAATTACTTCCCAACTCAGGTGTACTGCTGACAGTAATATCTCCTCCCATCATTTGTACAAATTTGCGACTAATTGGTAAACCTAATCCAGTCCCCTGTTGAGATTTTTGACCTGTTTTTGTTTGCTCAAAGGGTTCAAATAACTTATTCATCTCTTCTGGGGCAATGCCAAGGCCAGTATCTTCAATTTCAAACTGAAGGCGTAAAAATTCCGAACGAAGGTCATTCGCGTCTACACAACTAAAGTTCGCCAAGCTTTCTGACTGATTAAAACCCGTGTACCATCCGGGTTGTTTTTGTATAACTGCGGTTTCAACCGCTAAGATTTCGGAATTTTCAGAACCCGGGCCGGCAAGTTTTGTGTGTGTGTCTCCAAACTCTACGGTTTCAGCTCTCAAACTTTCTTGTACCTGATTTTTTACTCGCAAAGTAACACTACCCCTCTCTGTAAACTTGATCGCATTTCCTACAAGATTAATCAAAATTTGCCGCAATTTACCTTCATCTCCAGTAACAAAGTGTGGTACGCCGTCACCCACTTCCAAATTTAGCTGCAATTTCTTAGATTTAGCTTTTAATCGAAACATTTCTTCTAAGGTTTTCAGCAAGCGCATTAAATTAAAGCTGCTTTCATTAAGCTGACTTCTTCCCGCTTCAATTTTGGACATTTCCAAAATGTCATTAATTAGGGCAAGCAAGTGTTCACCTGCGCGATTAATAATTTCTAGGTGCTGCTGGTGTTGATTGTTGAGAGATGAATCGCGCACCATCACCTGACTAAATCCGAGAATGGCATTTAGAGGAGTACGCAATTCATGGCTCATAGAAGAAAGGAATTCGCTCTTGGCGCGGTTAGCTGTATCAGCAGCTACAACAGCTTTTTGTAATGCTGTTTCTGCTAATTTGCGCTCGGCAATTTCTGTTTTGGCTTGTTCAAAAAGGGTGGATTGCTTGATGGCAATTGCTAGCTGCACGGAAATTTGCTGGAGAGATTCTATCTCAGAAGAAGTCCAATGCCTTTGACTGCGGCAGTGATGAGCAATGAGTAGACCCCATAGTTTTTCACCTTGCAAAATGGGAACCACGAGGTTAGCTTTAATTTCAAACTCGCTCAGTAAATTAACGTGGCACTCTGAAAGACCTGCCGTATAAATATTGTCGATCGCGCGCAGGTGTCCCTCCTCGTAAACAGAGACGTAGTTTTCTCGAAAACAAGGGTCATTAATGTCAATTCCCAAAATCGGCATCGTACTGACAGATACCGACTCGACGGCTATAAATCCACTCCAATCTGGATTAAAGCGGTAAATAACTGTTCTATCAGTTGACAAAAAATGGCGCACTTCTTCCACAGCCATTGTCATTACTTCTTCGACGTTAAGAGAGGAGCGAATCCGCTCTTGAATAGCATTCACGAGCCGCTCCCTTTTTACTTGTTGCTTCAAGGCTATTTCCGCCTGTTTGCGAGCAGTAACATCTACTCCATAACCAACGCACTCCACAGGTAGACCAGCAGCATCTTTGACTAACTTGATCTCATCGTAAATCCAGCGATAACTACCGTCTTTGTGCCGTTCGCGGTATTCGTAGGAAATCGATTCTTTTTCCAATATCTGAGCGTAGGCAGTAGCAACAATCTCTCGATCTTCGGGATGAATCAGGTGATGCCAATCAAGGGAACCATCAACCAATTCTCGCGCTTCGTAACCAATCATTGAAACAACATTATCGCTGACAAATGTTACGTCATAATTTCCCCCTAATTTGCAGCTAAAAATTACCGCCGGAGTAGTAGCCAGCAAATATTGCAAGCGTTCGGTGACAGAACGCAAGTTTAACTCGGCTTGCTTGCGATCGCGAGCTTCCATTGCTAAAGCTGCGACCTGCGCCACATAGCTAGCGAAGCTTTGTTCGTCGAGCGTCCAATTCCTGGTCGTTCCCTGATGTTCTAAACAAATTACACCCGCAACTTGCCCTTTATGGGTAATAGGAACATCTAGCATGGACGAGATGTTTAAAGGCCTCAAATAAGATTCGCTAAATTCTCGGGTGCGCGGATCGGTTGTGGCATCAACCGCTGCGATCGCCTGTTCTGTCTTCAAAGCTTGGAAATAGCTAGGATAGTCAGCAACTTTCAGTTCTGCACCGGCGCTGTGTTGATTGGGAGTCAGTTCGTAAATATCCGCACAGCACAGTGCGGATTTATCTTCGTGATAAAACCAAATACTTGCCCGATCGACATTCAGGGTACGAGTTGCCATTTGCGTAATCTCTCTCAACGCCTCGCCGATATTTCCCTCGTATATACTAGAATTTTTTGCTAATTCTAGCAAGCCATTTTGTTGTTCTGTTAACCTAGTTTCTCGTTCCCGCAAAGCTGATTCAGCGGCTATTCTTTCTCTTATTTCTGCTTCTAAATAACCATTAATTTCCGTCAACTGTGCCGTGCGCTCTTGCACTTTAACTTCTAAATCATCATAAGCGTGGCGTAACGCTAATTCTGCATCTTCACGCACCGCAATCTCACTCTGCAACTTGCGATTTATGGCCTCTAATTCTTGGGGCGTTTTTAAAGACAAAAACTGGGGCAATAGTGTTACCATCGAGGCGGCTGTGTAGCAGGAAACCAGTGCAGTAATTCCTTTTTCAATCCCCGACAGCCAATAAGCGGAATGCCACAACGTCCAAATTTCTAGCAAGTGACCCGTGCCGCAGAGAACAATAAATGCACCAAATAAAGCAAATATTCCTAAAAAAGGAACATCGCGCCGCTTGAAGATAAAATAAATTAGCATCGCCGGAATTGAATAGTAGGCGATCGCGATTAAAAAGTCCCCAGTTACGTGCAGCCACACTAAAGGCGTTTGCCAAAGATAGCAATGGCCGTGAGGCATATACTGAGTAGGGGAAAAGATATTTTTGAGTGCTTCCCACATAATACTTGTTATTGGCAGATAATATGGATTTGATGATGCCTAAGTTAGACAAAAAATAAAAGAAACCGAAAAATTTAGCTGGATTCAGCATTATTTATTAACGCCTCAACCCAGCTTGTTCATAACAGCTTGCTTTTGTACTAGATGGCGATCGCTAAATTGCGATCGCAAAGGAATTTCAATGATAAACTCAGTACCTCTCCCAACCTCGGAAGTGCAGCGCAAATAACCTTCATGGGCTTGAATAATCTGATAAGAAATCGCCAAACCCAGCCCGGTACCAGCACCGATAGGTTTCGTTGTATAAAATGGATCGTAAATTTTAGCGATCGCATCATAATCTATGCCAGTGCCATTATCAGCAATGTGAATCTGCACCCACTTGCCATCAACTAAAAGAGTGCGGATGCGAATTTTTAGCAGTGGGCAAGAAATGTTTTGTAAGTGGTCACAGCAATTATTTTCCCAATAGCCGTTGGTCGCATATCCCTGCTGTGCCATCTGTTCTAAAGCATCAATAGCATTAGAACAAATATTCATAAATACTTGGTTAAGCTGCCCCGCGTAGCATTCTAATAGTGGCAAATCTCCATACTCTTTAATCACTTGGATAGGAGGACGGTTTGGTTGTTCTTTCAAGCGGTGCTGCAAAATCATTAAAGTGCTATCGAGACCTTCATGGATATTTACCTTTTTCATTTCAGCTTCGTCTAACCGGGAGAAAGTCCGTAAAGATTTAACAATCTCCCTAATTCGCTCTGCTCCAATTTTGAGCGAACCAAAAAGTTTTTGCAAGTCTTTTAAAATAAAATCGAGTTCGATAGTGTGAATCTTGTCTGCAATTTCCGGCGCAGGAGTGGGGTAATAAATTTGATAAACCTTAATCAATTCCACAATCTCTTTAATGTATTCCTCAGCCGGAATCAGATTGCCATAAATGAAGTTAACAGGGTTATTGATTTCGTGAGCAACGCCAGCTACCATTTGACCCAAAGAGGACATTTTTTCAGTTTGCACGAGTTGAGTTTGAGCGCCTTTAAGTTGTTGCAGAGCGTTCTCTAAATGCTGAGTTTGTTCTAGCAGTTTAGCTTCCGAGTGCCGCAATAAATTTTCAGCCAAAGAGCGATCGCGATTTTCCTGTAGCAAAAGTTCATTGGTGGATTCTAAAGCGATCGTCCTCTCCATCACCCGTTTTTCCAATTCTAGCATTAATTCCGAGAGTGCTTCTTGAGCTTGTTTGCGCTCACCAATCTCCTTTTGTAAAGCCAAATTTGCCACCGCTAATTGAGCGGGACTGGGGATAGCCAAGATTTTTGGGATTAGTTCCACTAGCACTGCGGCTGTAGATAGCGAAATCAGCGCTGTAATCCCTTTAAGAAAACCAGAGAACCAATAATTAGGATGCCACAGCGTCCATATTTCCATAATATGGGTAACCCCGCAGCAGATAATAAAAGAGCCAAACAGCATGAAAACCCAGTCAAAAGGCAAGTCTTGCCGCTTTTTGACAATATAAATCAGCGTAATCGGTATCAAAAAATAAGCGACGGCTATCAAACCATCGGACAAAACGTGTAGCCCCACTAATCCAGGCTTCCACAAGTAGCAATGACCGTGAGGAATAAAATAATTTGAAAACATTTCATGAACCATTTGCATCAAATTAACTCGGTTATTTGCTAATCTTTTTTAAAGCTGGTTACAGGAGACTTTTAAAAACTGCTGGCACAAAAATAAGAATTAGAGTTTCGGACTTAACACTTGTGATGAGTAGATGCAGCAAGATGAAACTACTGTTAATTAAATTAACATCAATCGACTCAGCTTTAGCAAAGTCAACTGTCACATTTTTAATTCTGCCTTCACTATCAACTGTGACACCGGCATGACATTTTGGCCAACGATCAAGAAAAACTGAGCGCAAATCCCTTTCCAGTAGGAGCGCCAGCGCCCATAGAAATTAGGTTATAACACTCAGTGCTCAGTCACGCAACGGGGTAATCACCAGATTTAACGAATGTCACGGATTTAACTTAATGAAGAGAACCATTCTCAAAAACCTGTGGAGGTGGGTTCACTCTTGTACCCTTGAAGAGTGCAGACAGGTTAAATACACCCGCCCCCACCCCGCGAGGGAATTATTTATTATTGACAGTGATACTCTTCGCGGAGATTTAACCTATTTGACCAATTACCCCATGAAAAATGTCGCAACAGGATCGTGTCGCAATCCCATAGGCGATCGCTCTGAGCTTTACACTCAATCATAAGTGATAATATCAACGATACACTTATATGGTTATTACCAGTTATGACGATAGATGAGGTACTACAGCTAACTCGTGTGCGGTTACAAAAAGATTTATATCCAGTACAAGAAATCATACTCCGCCAAGTTTGGGAAGGAAAGACTTATACAAGTATCGCATCTGCCTCTCATTACGGAGAGCATTACCTGAGAAACATCGCCTCATCCTTGTGGCAATCTCTCTCTCAAATCTTCCAGACATCTATTAGCAAATCAAATTTCCGCTCTTGTGTAGAATCACGTTCCCTTACCACAGAGGAACGAGAATTAATTGAAGAATTCACCCGCAGCCAATGCCTCGCAACACCTTTAGAATTTCCCGGCTCTCCCGTGCCCCTCGGTTCGCCATTCTATATCCATCACCCGCTAATTGAAGAACTGGCCTACCGAGAGATTACTAAACCTGGAAGTGTGCTGCGGATTAAAGCTCCCAGGAAGATGGGAAAAAGTTCCCTTCTGCTAAGGATTTTAGAGCGCGGGACTTCTCTTGACTATCGAACTGTAAGTTTAGATTTTCAGCAAGCCGAGGAAGCTGTTTTAGACAACCTCGATAAATTTTTACGCTGGTTTTGTGCCAACATCAGCCGTCACCTAGAATTACCACCTCTATTAGATGATTATTGGGATGAAGACATGGGTAGCAAAGTAAGCTGCACCATCTATTTGCAACAATATGTATTAGCAGAAATCAGTACCCCTATCGTCTTAGCTTTAAATGAAGTCAATAGAATTTTTGAGTATCCAAAAATTGCCCGAGAATTTTTGCCGCTGCTGCGAAGCTGGCATGAAGAAGCAAAGCGGATTGAAACTTTGGGAAAACTGCGGTTAATCGTTCTTCACTCCACAGAAATTTATATTCCTTTAAAGCTCACTGAATCGCCTTTTAATGTCGGTTTACCACTGCAATTGCCCTATTTTACAGAAGAGCAGATACTTGCTTTAGCCCAGCGTCACGGAGTCGATTGGACAGATAGCCCCGATGCCGAGCGACTGATGGCAATGGTGGGGGGACATCCTTATCTGGTGCGGCTAGCTCTTTACAACCTCTGTCAAAACAGTGTAACCCTAGATCAGCTACTACAAGAAGCTCCCACCATAGCGGGGATTTATAAAGATTACTTGCGGAGTTTTTGGGCAACATTGCAAGAGTATCCCGAACTTGCGGTTGCACTTAAACAAGTGGTAAAATCGGAACACGGAGTGGAATTAGATCCGATAGTGGCTTCTAAATTATTTAGTATGGGGCTGATTCATATCGATAACAACCGCTGTACGCTAAGCTGCGAGTTGTACCGCATCTATTTTGGTTCGCACAACTTGATTTAGAGCGAGGTTTGAGAGTTTATTTGCGTAAATTATTTTAGAAGGAAGCGATGGCACCACATCATCACCTCTCCATAAACTCACTAAATACTTACATTTAAATTAATCCATAAACGGCATGACCAAGGTTACATACCAAATTGGTGGCAGTCTCGCCAGTGATGCGCCTACCTATGTCGAACGACAAGCAGATATCCAACTTTATGAAGCCTTAAAACGACGCGAGTTTTGCTACGTTCTCAATTCCCGGCAAATGGGCAAATCTTCCCTTCTCGTTCGCACCCTGCACCGACTGCAAGCCGAAGGATTTCTATGCAGCACGATCGACATGACCCGCATCGGTAGCGAAAACATTACTCCTTTACAGTGGTATAAAGGAATTGTTGGGGATTTGTGGCGCAGTTTCAATCTGGTAGGAAAAATTAATTTAAAAACCTGGTGGCAAGAACAAGAAGAAGTTTCTCTCCTGCAAAGATTGAGTCAATTTATTGAAGATGTATTATTAGCGAAATTCCCTAACGAGCAAATTTTTATATTTGTCGATGAGATTGATAGTATTTTAAGCTTAGATTTTCCCGTCGATGACTTTTTTGCCTTGATTCGTTATTGTTACAACCAACGAGCCATTAATCCCGCCTACAATCGGATTACATTCGCGATTTTCGGAGTGGCTACACCCAGCGATTTAATCGCCGATAAAAATCGGACACCTTTTAATATCGGACAAGCAGTAGATTTGCCCGGTTTTTCCTGGGAAGAAGCCTCTCCTTTAAGTCAAGGGCTAGAGAGTGTAGTTAGTAATGCCGAGGCAATTATCAAATCAATATTAGCTTGGACTTCGGGGCAACCATTCCTGAGCCAAAAGCTGTGTCAATTGATAGTAATAGCGGCGCGAGAATCTCACAGTGACCTGCTGACAATTCCACCGGGAACTGAAGGATTTTTTGTGGAATCGGTTGTGCGATCGCACATCATCCAGAATTGGGAATCTCAAGACGAACCAGAGCATTTAAAGACGATCCGCGATCGCATCCTGAGAAATGAGCAACGTGCTGGAAGACTACTAGGCATCTATCAAAAAATCTTACAAGGAGTGGAAGTACCCACCGATGACTCGCGAGAACAGGTAGAACTATTGCTGTCTGGTTTGGTAGTAAAATACCAGGGTTTTTTACAGGTAAGAAACCCCATTTATCAAGAAGTATTTAACACAAAATGGGTAGAAAAAAATCTCGCTTCCTTGCGTCCCTACTCTCAAGCCTTTGATGCTTGGATAACTTCCAAGCAGACCGATAAATCCCGACTTTTGCGCGGACAGGCCTTGAAAAATGCTCAAGCTTGGGCCCAGGGTAAAAGTTTGAGTGACTTAGATTATCAGTTTTTAGGCGCTTCTGAAGAATTAGACCGAAGAGAAATTCAGATAGGATTGGAAGCCGAACGGGCTAAAGAAATTCAAGCCAGACTAACAGAAGAACAAAAAAGGTTAGCGGTAGAGAAAAAAAGTTCAAGGCTGCAAAAATTTTTGCTTTTGGTAGTAACTATAGCATTAATTATCGCCTGTGCATTGGGGGTAGCGGTGTATTTTCAGTATCGGCAAACTGCTGTCAGCGAAATCAAAGCGATCGCCAAATCTTCCGAAGCATTATTCGCCTCAAATCAAAAATTAGACGCATTCATAGAGGCCATCAGAGGAAAGCGACAACTGCAAAAGTTAGGTGCTGTAGACCCAGAGATCGAACGTTCAGTTAAAGAAGCTCTGCATCAAGCTGTTTATGGAGCAGTAGACTATAACCACTTATCGGGGCATAACAATGTGGTTAATGATGTAACTTTCAGCCCTGATGGGGAACTCATAGCCTCAGCTTCTGCCGATAAAACCATCGATCTTTGGGAAAAAGACGGTACAAAACTAGGAATACTTCAAGGGCACAACAATGCAGTTTGGGGAGTCGTATTTAACCCCAGAGGCGATCTAATTGCTTCTGGTTCTGGGGATAACACAGTTAAACTTTGGCGCCAAAATACTACAAATTCACCAAAGGTCAAGCCGAGTTATACCTTGTGGCAGACTTTAAAAGGACATACCAATAATATTTCACAAGTCGCGATCGCTCCTAACAACCAGATTATTGCTTCCGCTTCTAAAGATAAAACAATTAAACTCTGGAGTACAGACGGCAAACTGCTGAGAACTCTCACCGGACATACAGATGAAGTTGACAGCGTTGCCTTTAGCCCTGACAGTCAAACCATTGCATCTGCTTCTAAAGATCAAACCATCAAACTCTGGAATACAGACGGTAAACTGATCGGAACCCTCACCGGGCATACGGATAGAGTCAAGAATGTTGCCTTCAGCCCTCAAGGAAATTTTATCGCCTCGGCGAGTTGGGATAAAACGGTCAAACTTTGGCACCTTGATGGAACTTTAATTCAAACCCTAACTGGACACAGCGATGCCGTGACCAAAATCGCTTTTAACCCTCAAGGTGGTTTGCTTGCCTCGGCAAGTCTAGACAGAACAGTCAAACTTTGGAAACTTGACGGGACTCTGGTAAAAACCCTGTTAGTCGCTAAAGATGTCGTCTCTGGATTGGCTTGGAGTCCTGACGGGAAAATCTTTGCCTCATCCAGTTGGGATGGCCCGATCGCACTTTGGAAACTTGATGATAGTTTGCTTAAGACTCTTAACGGACATCAAGCATCAATTTACACCATAAAATTTAGTCCTGATGGTAAGACAATTGCCACCGCCAGTCGTGATAATACCGTTAAACTTTGGCGGCTTAATGGTAGCTTAATTCGCACTTTTCCCAAACAATCTGATAAAGTTTTCGGAGTAGATTTCAGCCCAAACGGAGACACGATTGCTACAGGCGGTTATGACGGCACTGTTCGATTGTGGCGACTAGATGGAACCTTAATCAAGACTTTTACTGGACATCAAGGTAGAGTTTTCGCGGTTGATTTCCATCCAGACGGGCAGTCACTCGCCTCGGTGGGTGAGGACAAAACAGTTAAAGTCTGGAGGATTGACGGCACCCAATTGGTAACTCTCAAAGGACATACCGATTACATTAACGGAGTGGCATTTAGCCCCGACGGACAAGTTATTGCCTCTGGTAGCGTGGACGGCACTGTCAAACTTTGGCAGTGGGATAATGCGATCGCATTTGGAAAGCCCAGCTACAAGCTTCTACACACTTTAACAAGCCATCGCCGTCAGGTAGCTGGAGTGGCATTTAGCCCTGACGGCAAGACTCTCGCTTCAGCAGGTATGGATAGCATGGTGAGACTTTGGCGGTTGGATGGTACAGAAATTAGAGCTTTAAAGGGACACAAAAATGGGGTATTCGGAGTGGCATTTAGCCCCGATGGCAAGACTCTCGCTTCAGCAAGTTTTGACGGCACTGTTAAACTTTGGAGGTACGATGGTCAAGAGCTTGAAACCTTAAAAGGACATAGCGATGGGGTATTCGGAGTGACATTTAGCCCTGATGGGAAGTTAGTCGCTTCAGCCAGTCAGGATACCACAGCAATTGTGTGGAATCTAGAGCGAATTTTCCAGCTCGATTTCCTCCAGTATGGATGCGATTGGGTCGGAAATTATTTGCGAACAAATGCTGATGTGAAGGAGGAAGATAGACATTTGTGTGATGCCGTGGGCGATCGCTAAATTATCCGAAACAATGAACTATCAATTATGAAAGATTACTCTTACCAAATTGGTGGCAGTCTCACAACTGATGCGCCTACATACGTCGAACGACAAGCAGATATCGAACTTTATGATGCCTTAAAACGAGGCGAGTTTTGCTACGTCCTCAATTCCCGGCAAATGGGCAAATCTTCCCTTCTCGTTCGCACCCTGCACCGATTGCAAGCAGAAGGATTTCAATGCAGCACGCTCGACATGACTCGCATCGGTAGCGAAAACATTACTCCTTTACAATGGTACAAAGGAATCGTTGGCGATTTGTGGCGCAGCTTTAATTTATTAGGAAAAGTTAATTTAAAAACTTGGTGGCAAGAACAAGAAGAAGTTTCTCTCCTGCAAAGATTGAGTCAATTTATTGAAGATATTTTATTGACCGGATTTGCGGAGGAGCGAATTATTATATTTGTCGATGAGATTGATAGTATTTTAAGTTTAGATTTTGCCGTAGATGATTTTTTCGCCTTGATTCGTTTCTGCTACAATCAACGAGCTATCAATCCAGAATACAATCGAATTACCTTCGCGATTTTCGGAGTAGCTACACCCAGCGATTTAATCGCCGATAAAAATCGGACACCTTTTAATATCGGAGTGGCGATCGATTTGTCAGGATTTAGCTTAGAAGAAGCGCCACCATTAACGAAAGGGTTAGAAAATGTCATAGCCAATCCGCAGGCAGTTCTCAAAGAAATCTTATATTGGACGGGAGGACAGCCATTTTTAACCCAAAAAATATGTGAATTAGTAGTAAAAAGGGCGGGGAAAGCCCACAGCGGTGATTTAAAAATACCACCGGGAACCGAGGGTTTTTTTGTGGAATCGTTGGTGAGAGAAAACATCATCAATAAATGGGAATCGCAAGATGAACCTGAGCATTTAAAGACAATTCGCGATCGCATTATTGGCAACGAAAAACTCACTGCACGTAGCTTAGGCATCTATCAACACCTCTTACAATCTGGTGAAAATGAAGCGGATGATAGTCGAGAGCAGATCGAATTGCTGCTATCAGGTTTGGTAGTAAAGCAACAAGGTTTTTTAAAGGTCAGCAACCCGATTTATCAAGCAGTGTTTCACCTACAATGGGTAGAAAAACAGTTAGAGCAACTGCGTCCTTACTCCCAAGCTTTCAACGCTTGGATCGCTTCAAAACAAACCGATGAATCGCGATTGTTGCGCGGACAATCGTTAAAAGACGCTTCCTACTGGGCCCAGGGAAAAAGTTTGAGCGATTTGGATTATCACTTTTTAGCCGCTTCTGGTGAATTAGACAGGCTGGAAGTGCAGCAAGCGCTGGAAGCGGCGAGGCTCAGAGAAGTTGAAGCCAGACTCGCAGAAGAACGCAAGCGGTTGGTTTTAGAGCGAGAGACAGCGAAGCGGCAGCGAAGATTTCTTGGGGCGCTCAGCGGAGCGCTAATAGTTGCGATCGCCTTTGGCATTCTCGCCCTTTGGCAATATCATTACGCCATCACCAGCGAGCAGCAAGCCCGGATCAGCGAAATTCAAGCTCTATCCTCCTCATCTGCAGGGCAATTCGCCTCCCAACAGCGATTAGATGCCCTTGTGAGCGCCATCAAAGCCAGACGCAAGATCGATAGCCTAGCTAATTCCAGCCCCCAGTTGCCCTCTCAAGTTCGACAAGTCCTGCAACAAGCCATCTATGGAACGGCAGAATTCAATCGCCTGTTGGGGCATTCCAGCCCGGTTCTGGCAGTTGATGCCAGCCCAGACGGTCAACTCATCGCCACCGGAGGCGGCGACCAAACAGCCAAGATCTGGCAACGGGATGGCACCTTGCTGCACACTCTCCAACACACGATCAGCAGCGTCTACGCCCTTCATTTTAGTCCCGACAGCCAGCGCCTGGTAACATCCAGCGTGGACGGCAACATTTATCTGTGGAGTCGGGAAGGCAAACTGCTCAAAACCTTTCAGGGACAAAAGGCTGCGATTTGGGCGATCGCCGTGAGTCCAGACGGTCAGCGCATCGCCTCCGCCAGTGAAGACAGCACCATTCGCCTGTGGGACTTTAATGGCAAACCGCTCAAAACCCTTAGCGGACATCAAGGTGCAGTTTGGGGTGTTGCCTTTAGCCCGGATGGAAACCTCCTCGCCTCTAGCAGCACAGATAATACGGTCAAGGTTTGGACTCTAGACGGTGAACTGGTGAGAACCCTGGAAGGTCACAGCGCAATCGTTTGGGACGTTGAGTTCGCTTTAATTGCCGACAATAGCGGCACCAAACGTCCCGCCATCATCTCTGCCAGCGCTGACAACACTGTCAAACTCTGGCAACCCGACGGAACCCTGCTACGAACTCTTAGCGGTCACAGTTCGGAAGTGTTTGAAATCGCCGTCAGTACAGCAGGCGATGTGATTGCTTCCACCAGCGCCGACGGAACCATCAACCTCTGGAAACCGGACGGGACGCTGTTAAAAGTCCTCAAAGGTCATCAATCTGGAATTCGAGGCGTTACCTTTATTCCCAACAGTCAAATGGTTGTCTCTGCCAGCGACGACAATACCGCTCGACTTTGGAATCCGACCAACCCCTTCTCGAAAGTCCTGTACGGACATGGCGGCACGATTTGGGATGTGGATTTCAGCCCGGACGGTCAAATGCTAGCCTCCGCCGGTTCGGATGGCAGCTTCAAACTGTGGGCGCGAGACGGCACGTTGCTGAAGTCTTTTGCCGCAGATAAGGCTGCCGTTCGCTCCGTTGCTTTCCTCTCTGGTACCAATCCTGCGATCGCACCTTTCCTTGCTACCGCTAGTGAAGATAAAACAATTAAATTCTGGCAGTTCGACGGGACGCTGCTGAAAACCATAACAGGTCATGAAGCTGGAGTTTGGGATATCTCCCCAAGTCCAGATGGTCGGCTAATGGCTTCTGCTAGCAACGATAAAACCGTGAAACTGTGGAACAAAGACGGCTCTTTGCTGAAAACTTTCACAGGGCATCGGGCTAGAGTTTACGATGTGGACTTTACCCCTGACGGACAGAGGCTGCTTTCAGCTAGTAGCGACAGCACTGCTCGGTTGTGGAGTCTTGACGGTAGGTTTTCCAAGACTCTAGAGGGTCATCGCAGCCCTGTTTGGGAAGTTGCCATCAGTCCAGACGGTCGCACTTTGGCAACTGCCAGCAGGGATGACACGATTAAAATCTGGACGATCGATGGTACGTTGCTCAAAACCATCAAGGGAAATACTAGAGGCATGATGGCAGTTGATTTCAGTCCTGATGGTCTAATACTGGTGGGGGGAGGCTCAACTGGCGCACTCAAACTCTGGAAAACCGACGGGACAGAAATCACGACGCTAACTGGACATGAAGGGAACGTTTGGGGAGTTGCGTTTAGTCCCGATGGCAAACAGATTGCCTCGGTTGGGGACGATTGCACTGTCATTTTGTGGGATGTGGAACGAATTCTCAAACTCGATGAACTGGCTTATGCGTGCGATCGCGTGCGAGATTATCTGCGAACAAATGCCGAGGTGAAGGAAGAGGACAGACATTTGTGCGATGCCGTGGGCGATCGCTAAATTATCCGAAACCAGGAACTATCAATTATGAAAGATTACTCTTACCAAATTGGTGGCAGTCTCACAACTGATGCGCCTACATACGTCGAACGACAAGCAGATATCGAACTTTATGATGCCTTAAAACGAGGCGAGTTTTGCTACGTCCTCAATTCCCGGCAAATGGGCAAATCTTCCCTTCTCGTTCGCACCCTGCACCGATTGCAAGCAGAAGGATTTCAATGCAGCACGCTCGACATGACTCGCATCGGTAGCGAAAACATTACTCCTTTACAATGGTACAAAGGAATCGTTGGCGATTTGTGGCGCAGCTTTAATTTATTAGGAAAAGTTAATTTAAAAACTTGGTGGCAAGAACAAGAAGAAGTTTCTCTCCTGCAAAGATTGAGTCAATTTATTGAAGATATTTTATTGACCGGATTTGCGGAGGAGCGAATTATTATATTTGTCGATGAGATTGATAGTATTTTAAGTTTAGATTTTGCCGTAGATGATTTTTTCGCCTTGATTCGTTTCTGCTACAATCAACGAGCTATCAATCCAGAATACAATCGAATTACCTTCGCGATTTTCGGAGTAGCTACACCCAGCGATTTAATCGCCGATAAAAATCGGACACCTTTTAATATCGGAGTGGCGATCGATTTGTCAGGATTTAGCTTAGAAGAAGCGCCACCATTAACGAAAGGGTTAGAAAATGTCATAGCCAATCCGCAGGCAGTTCTCAAAGAAATCTTATATTGGACGGGAGGACAGCCATTTTTAACCCAAAAAATATGTGAATTAGTAGTAAAAAGGGCGGGGAAAGCCCACAGCGGTGATTTAAAAATACCACCGGGAACCGAGGGATTTTTTGTGGAAACGGTGGTGAGAGAAAACATCATCAATAACTGGGAATCGCAAGATGAGCCAGAGCATTTAAAGACAATTTGCGATCGCATCCTTCGCAACGAACAACGTGCCGGCAGATTGCTAGGTATTTATCAGCAAATTTTACAAAGCGTAGGGGCGATGCCCCCGTGCCCGCCCGTCCCAACAGATGACAGCCGAGATCAAATCGAACTATTGCTATCGGGTTTAGTGGTAAAAAAGCCAGGATATTTGCAGGTAAAAAACAGAATTTATCAAGAAGTATTTAATCTCGAATGGGTAGAAAAACACTTAGGGCAACTGCGCCCTTACTCCCAACTATTTGATGCTTGGATAGCTTCCAAACAACAAGACGAATCGCGACTGTTGCGCGGACAAGCGCTGAAAGACGCTCAATCCTGGGCGCCCGGTAAAAGTTTGAGCGATTTGGACTATCAATTTTTAGCCGCTTCTGGTGAATTAGACAAGTTGGAAATGCAGCAAGCACTGGAAGCAGAACGATTAAAAGAAGTCGAAGCACGACTGGTAGAAGAACGCAAGCGCGTAGCTTATCAAAGAAAGACAGCACAGCGACAGCGCAAGTTTATTGCAGCGTTGAGTGGGTTGCTGATAGTTGCGATCGCATCCGCCATTTTTGCCCTCTGGCAATATTACCGCGCCGCCACCAGCGAAGTTCAAGCCCTCAGCATCTCCTCCACAGGGCAATTCGCCTCCCAACAGCGATTAGACGCCCTAGTCACTGCCATCAAAGGCAGACGCAGGCTCGACAGCCTCCCTAATTCGGACCCCCAGTTGCGATCGCAAGTTCGACAAGTGCTGCAACAGGCCATCTACGGAACGGCAGAATTCAATCGCCTGACGGGGCATTCCAGCCTGGTTCTGGGCCTTGATGTCAGCCCAGACGCCCAACTCATCGCCACCGGAGGCGGCGATCGAACAGTCAAGGTGTGGCAGCGGGACGGTGCGCTGCTTCACAACCTGCAACATCCGGCTGCTGTCTTCGGGCTTAAATTCAGTCCCGACAGCCAGCGCCTGGTTACATCCAGTCTCAACGGCAGCATTTATCTGTGGGATCGGGACGGCAAGCTCCTCAAAACCTTTCAGGGACACAGCGCTGCGATATGGGATATGGCCGTCAGTCCCGGCGGCGATCGCATTGCCACTGCCAGCGAAGACAGCACGATTCGCCTGTGGGACTTTAATGGCAAACTGCTGGAGACACTAAGCGGACATCAAGGTGGGGTTTGGGGTCTTGCCTTCAGTTCGGATGGAAACCTGCTCGCCTCTAGCAGCACCGACGGTACGGTCAAGGTCTGGACGAAGGACGGCAAACTGGTGAGAACTCTGGAAGGGCACGCGGCTGCCGTTTGGGACGTTAAGTTCGCCTTCCTCGCAGACAGTGACGGCACAAAACGTCTCGCTATTCTCTCTGCCAGCGCTGACAACACGGTTAAAATCTGGCAGCTCGACGGAACGCTGCTACGAACTCTCAGGGATCACAGTTCGGAAGTGTTGGAAATTACCGTCAGCGATACAGGCGATGTCATTGCTTCTGCCAGCGCAGACGGAACTATCAACCTCTGGAAGCCGGACGGGACGCTTTTGAAAGTCCTCAAAGGGCATCAATCTGGAATTCGCGGCGTTATCTTTATTCCCAACACTCAAATCGCTGTCTCCGCCAGCGACGACAATACCGTCCGGCTATGGAACCCGACAAACCCTTTCTCGAAAGTCCTGTACGGACATAGCGGCATCATTTGGGATGTGGACTTCAGCCAGGACAGTCAGATGTTAGCTTCAGCCGGTTCGGATGGCAGCTTCAAAGTGTGGGCAAAAGACGGTACGTTGCTGAAGTCTTGGGCGGAAGACAAGGCTCCCGTTTACTCGGTTGCTTTCGTCTCTCCTGCTAGCTTTGCCAAAGAAGATATCTCGCCTGTACTCGCTTTTGCTGGTACAGATAAAACTATTAAACTCTGGCAGTTCGACGGGACGCTGCTGAAAAGCATAACAGGACATGGGGCGAGCGTTTGGGATGTCTCCGTCAGTCCAGACGGTCAGTTCCTCGCTTCTGCCAGCGACGACAAAACCGTGAAACTGTGGAAGCCAGACGGCACTTTGCTGAAAACGCTCACAGGACATCAGGCTAGGGTTTACGATGTGGACTTTACCCCCGACGGAAACACGCTGGTTTCTGTCAGTGCAGATGGCACAGTTCGGTTGTGGAGTTTGGACGGTCGCTTGAACAAGACTTTGAAAGGTCATCGCAGTGGAATTTGGGAAGTGGCTGTCAGTCCAGACGGTCGGACTTTGGCAAGTGCGAGCATGGATGACACGATTAAACTTTGGACGATCGATGGCACGTTGCTGAAAACCATCAAGGGAAATACTAGAGGCATGATGGCGGTTGATTTCAGTTCAGACGGTCAAATGCTGGTGGCGGGAGGCGCATCTGGCGCAGTCAAACTCTGGAAAATTGACGGCACGGAAATAACGATGCTAACCCGACATGAGGGGAATGTGTGGGCGGTGGCGTTTAGTCCCGATGGCAAACAGATTGCTTCTGTTGGGGACGATCGTACTGTCATTTTGTGGGATGTGGAGCGCATTCTCAAACTCGATGAACTGGCTTATGCGTGCGATCGCGTGCGAGATTATCTGCGAACCAATGCCGATGTGAAGGAGGAAGATAGACAATTGTGCGATCGTATAAAAACGCAATAATATCAAGTTCGCTTTATTAGGATTAATAGATTAATATGTGTGGCTATAGCATCAGAAGATTAGAGGATATTTATCATGCTTGACTACTTTTTATTGAAATATAGTATAATACTAAATCCGGCTTAACTACTCCCTTTATCTCTCAGTCTGCAGAGGCGGACTTCGTTTTTGTAGGGGCAATTTCCCCGTGGTTGCCCTGGTTTCAACCGCCGAAGGATACGCAGAACGATCGAGGATATAGCCAAACCGGATTTAGTATAATAACTACAGAGGAATGAAATCGCTAGCGGTAAGAATACCGGGGGTAATATTGTTAAGCTTCGCCAACAATTGATTGGTGTCTGTCACAGTAATCAAAGTTTGATTGTTGCTGGAAGTAATACTGAGTTGATTAAAACTCAAATCAGAATTCAACCCAATTAAATCCTCTCCCTTGCGGAAATCATTAATGATGTCGCTACCCACACTTTGATTGAGGAAAAACACATCATTTCCCGAACCTCCCGTCAATGTATCGTCCCCAACATCCCCGGAAAGGAAATCGGCACCGCTGCCACCGCTGAGAATATCATTACCTTTACCGCCGTACAAGGTATCGTTACCGATGTCGCCACAGAGCACATCGTTTTCATTGCCGCCAAACAGCAAGTCGTTGCCCTCACCGCCATCGAGACTGTCGTTTTCCTTGCCTCCGTACAGCGTGTCAAGTCCCTCCTCACCAAACATCAGGTCTGCACCTTCATTGCCAAAGGCAATATCGTTGCCGTTTCCGGCATTAATTGTGTCATTTCCTAAGTTGCCTAAAATGTAGTCGTCCCCATCTTCACCCAGCAAGATATCGTCATCTTTACCGCCGAAAATGCTGTCGTTGCCAACGCCGCCGGCAACTGTATCATTGCCGAGATCTCCCCTCAACAAGTCCTCGCCATCGGCGCCGACAACAGTGTCAGGATCTTTGCCAGCGTAGATGGTATCGTTGCCAGCGCCGCCAGAGATGAAATCGCTGCCTTCATTGCCGAAGATTGAGTCGTTATCTGCTGCGCCGTCAATGTTGTCATTGCCGCCCATGCCGTAGAGAGTATCGTTGCCGGCTTGTCCGTTAATTGAGTCGTTGATGCCACCGCCCATGATGAAATCGGTAGTGTCGCCGCCGTTGATAGTTTGTTGGACGGGGTTGGGGGTGATGCTGGCAGGATCTAGTTGCGGCGCGTTGAGGCTATCGAGTAGGCAATCATCTACCGCCGGAGTTGGGGTGGGCGTGGGTGTCGGTTCGGGTGTGGGCGTGGGTGTCGGTTCGGGTGTAGGCGTGGGAGTTGGTTCCGGTGTCGGAGTGGGAGTTGGTTCCGGTGTGGGCGTGGGAGTTGGTTCCGGTGTCGGAGTTGGCGTCGGAGTTGGCGTCGGAGTTGGAGTGGGAGTTGGCGTCGGAGTGGGAGTCGGCGTGACTGTAGCGTTAAATTCGTAAGCGCCAATATCAACGATCGCACTTCCGTTATTATCACCATCTTGAGGGCGAATGACACCACGCTGATCAGCAGCCGGCGCGCCCGCACCAGTACCGGTATCAATTGCCGGACTTCCTGTTAGCAGCGGCAGCACGAAAGCGCCGTTAATATTTTCCAAAGGGCCAAGTAAGGGGTCTGCGATCCTCACATTTGCCGTAACATTACTATCATTAGGATCTCCGGTCGTCAGTTTAGCGGGAAATTGAAGATTGTTTCCCCCGTCGATGAGCTCCCGTCCCGTGTGCTGCCTAGTTTTAAAAGAATTACTTGCCGTATTCCTATCAAAAATCGAATTCTTGACAGTAATTGGCGATTTTACCGGATCGTTAAAAGTAGCAATACCTCCCGAAAATTCAGCGGTATTCTTAGCAAAAGTCGAATTGACGATGTTAGTCGAAAAGGAATCTCTGTTAGCGACAAGCATTCCTCCGCCCTGCTTAGCAGCGCTGTTGCCGGAAAATGTACTGTTGACAATGCTGATGTTTCCATTGCCTCCCGACCACAAACCGCCCCCATTATCTTCAGCTTGGTTATTAGCAAAAGTGGAGTTTGTTACCGTAAGATCCACATTCCCGTGACGAATTCCGCCTCCAGAACCTCCAACTCCTGCTAGATCCTTAACAGCTTTATTGTTAATAAAAGTGCTATTTTCCAAAACTATCTTATCTTGAAGATAGCCAAATAAAAATCCCGCTCCTCCTTCTCTCGCTCCGATATTGCCATCAAAAACGCTGTTGCGAATAGCAATAGTTCCGGCAACGGGACCGGGGGTTGCATTCGGCCCGGAAGCATTAGCGCCATCGACGTAAACTGCCCCGCCAACGCCTTTCTCTGTGCGGTTGCCGGTGAATTTAGAGTTTTCGATCGTCATGCTGCCCAACAGGTTATTAACAGCTCCGCCGTAGCTGCCTTTGTTGTTGGTAAATTCGCTATCTCTGATAGTCAAAACACCGCCGCTTTTAGTGGCGATCGCACCGCCACCACGTTCGGTATTATCCGCTAGCGAACCGTCATTGCCGCTAAACTTGCTGTTAATTACAGTCGTCGTGCTGCGGAAACCCGTGTAAATGCCGCCACCAAAACCGGCGACATTGTTATTGACTTGGGTATTTTCTAAAGTTAAAGTGCTGCCACCTCCTGTTTGAATGCCGCCACCGGCGCTAGTTGTCTCATTATTCGGATCTGTTCCAGAAACTTTGCCGTTGGCAACAATCAGGTTTTTTAGAGTGACATTTGTTGCACCTTCTGTGCGGATTACCCGCGAAGTATTGTTGCCGCTGATGGTTAAATTGGCTGCACCAACAGCATCTATTGTCAAGTTTTTGTTGATGACAAGTTGACCGGAAGTGAGAGTAATTGTTTGGCTGGCAAGACTCGATTCAAATTGAATGGTATCGTCGGCTGCTGCGGAGGCGATCGCATTTCTCAAGGAACCGGGTCCGCTATCATTATTGTTGGTAACGGTAATAGTCTTTAAAGTCCCTTGATAATCAGCCATTGCTTCTGGAGTCAAGGCTAGCGGCGCTTCAATATCACCCTTGGCAAACTCCAAATTCCAGTTACCACCGCGGCCAGTGCGATCGCTAGATGCCGCAATATCAGCCCCGGTTAACTCGCCCAGGCGATCGACAAAATCGCTTCCCGAACCCGCCGCAACATCGCAACCATAAAGCACAATATCTGCTTTGTCGCTTAGCGCATTTCGCCAATCTTGCAACTGGCTTTCATATTGCGGCAAATTATCCGAATTCAGCGTTGCAGAACCTAGCTGCAAGCTGCCAGAATTGCCGTGAGAAAAAATGTGAACTTGGTCTACTGTTTCCCCAGCAGCAGAAATTGTTTGCAGTTTCGCAGTAATTTGCTCGACTCCGTTACCATTTTTATCTAAAATGATGAGTTCTGCACCGGGAAGCACGCCATCCGCGAGAGTTTGATAGTCATCTAAGTCGGAATAAATGAATACAATAGATTTAGAACCAGCATTGTGGAGAACAGATTGTGAATCCATGTTAGTGGCAAAAGTTGAACTCATTTCGCATACCCATGAGAATGTTTACTATTTGCTGGTAGATTCACCTTGAAAGCAGAAGGCTAGAGATGCAGAAGGCAGTAGGCAGAATTAAAACTTCGGTGATCCATGGGAGAAATTCAAATTTATTTAGGTAAGAATTTTTTATCCCTAAGTTTAATCCCCGAAGTTTCTCCATAATCAGCTTTAGCTAGGTAAGAATTGCGAGCTTTTTAGCCATTAAGGGCAGAGGATGTAATGTAAATAGTCCGGGACTGGGAACCTACCTCTATGTTTAGGTTGGCAATGCCCACCCTTAGCGATAGAAATAGTGCATCAAACCCTTTGGCTGCCTTGGCCATATCAAATTCCTCAAAGAATTTTTGCACTGCCAAAATAAAGACAATTGCTCTAGCTAGTACCTGATACATTCACCTGAGCTAAAACCAGGAAAATCGCCTAAATATTTGATTAATTTAACTTTTTTTTGTCTCAAAAAAAGTTCCTCAAAATCAGAAATTTAGTGGCTGAAAAACCTGGTTTTATTCGGGCGCTGCTGATGGCTAGCCAGATCGGGAGTGCAATCAACGGATGTCCCTCATTCTAGGTGTGGGCGATCGGCAATAAACAAGATTTATTACCGATCGCTGTTGAAAAGAATCAGATCGAGCGATCCTATTCGTTGGCGTAGCCCCCGTAGGGGCGGGCTGCGCTAACGTCATCCACCAAATTTCAGGAGTTTGAGAGCTTTCTTCACCACTTCTAAGCGGGCTGGCTGCTTATAGCGCACCCTATCCCAGGCAGTTAGAGTGTTAGCTGAGTGAAATCGCTAGCGGTAAGAATACCGGGGGTAATATTGTTAAGCTTCGCCAACAATTGATTGGTGTCTGTCACAGTA
>NZ_JAUBQE010000055.1:0-57429 GCF_036701115.1 Microcoleus sp. Pol1C5
TCGATAGCTTTGTAACATTAACACTAACAATTGTAGCGTTAGATACTGGCGAGGATTTAGATGCGTCTCGAAAACTTGTTGGTATAATTGAGGGAACATATATTTTGTGTGGGGGTCGCTGCGACCCCCAATTTTTTTCGGTTACGGTTGGCTCAAACCCTTATTCTACCTGATTTGCAGCCCCCTTGTCACCCCTTGAGGCGATTCACTTAGCCCAACTCTATTATCTAGTTGACTAAAAAAAACTTGACTATGCTTGAGCGTAGCTGCTTAATCATTGTAAATCTAATAGTGATTCGCTACTTATTAAATTTACTCTTAACTAAGGCAAATTCGACTTCGTTGAGAGGCAAAATTCTGCATCTATAACTCTGAACCAAATTATAAAGTTATTTTGGCGACTAGCAATTACGTCGCCGCTAAAATGTGGCTCCTAGAAGATGAATATTCTCAACTTTTGCCAACGGCTGCTTGAGGTTGAGGCTGAATCAACCAGCCCAAGCTCGATCGCACTCCCCGCAACCTCGATCGAGATTCTCGCCCCACAGCCCAATTGTAAAGTTTTGTGACAATTTTAATTTGGTAGCTTTAGATACAGAATTGTCTGTTATAGTGATAGAAGAGAAGAAAAAACCAGCCCAACATTAATCTAAAGAATACGGAGGAACCCCCTATGTCTACCGAAAATCAAGCTCGCTCTCTGATGATGCGCCACCACCAACTGGTGAAGAACCGCCAGCAATCCATGCTCAACCGCACCGCCACCGAAGTCGGGATGGAAGATACGCACTACTGGGGTCACATTCAAGGCAAACCGCAGCCCAGCTTTCAAGCCAGTTACGATCGCAGCAACGCCACTATGAGCTAGGGCAAGCTCAATTTCGACAATTGTCTACGAAGTCATTACCTATAGTTTGGAGAAATCAGTTATGTCAACTCAAGAACAAGCCCGCACCCTGATGATGCGCCATCAACACGTCGTCAAAAACCGTCAGGAATCCATGCTGAGCCGTGTGGCTGCTGAAGTTGGTTTAGATGCTGGTTCTCCAGCGAATATTGATCGCAAATAACCCCTTTTTTCAACGGCGAGATAGTTGAATCGAGTTTGTTGTTTGCCAGCTAAAAATTAATAATGTCAATTACAAAACCGTCGCGACTTCTTCTTGAGTTCTAACTCTTGATTGGAAGCCGCGATTAGTTTTATGGGAATGGGGAATGGGGAATTGGTAATATCTCGATCGTACTGCTTGTATAGAGAGCCGTTTGAGCAAAGGGTGAGCTAAACGAGAGTCGGATAGCCTCAAAAGTATACATCACAAACCATAAAAGACCTTTGTGCCGAGAAACTTGATATAATCCCCTTTCAGCAGATTGAAGGCTACTAGGGAGGTCATGATGTCGGACTGGAAAGAAATTGACGGCGGAGTTACAGCACCCAGAGGGTACCGAGCATCGGGAATTACAGCGGGTTTGAAGCCTTCAGGCTTGCCGGATTTAAGTTTAATTTTGTCAGAGGTAGACGCGATCGCCGCCGGAGTCTTCACCACATCCACTGTCCGGGCCGCTTGCGTGGACTACTGCCGCCAGCGTTTGCAAGCTAAACCCAGCGCCAAAGCAATTTTGTGCAATGCGGGACAAGCTAATGCTGCTACTGGCGAACAAGGTTTGGCAGATGCCCTCGAAAGTGCCAAATTGTTGGGAGAAGCGCTGAATATTCCTCCAGAATCTATTCTTTTAGCCTCCACTGGCGTCATCGGACAGCGAATAAAAATGGAGCCGCTGAGGGCGGGAATTCCGCGATTAATTGCTGAGGCATCGGAAACTGGTTCCGATGCCGCGGCTAAGGCTATTTGTACGACTGATTTAGTGCCGAAAACGATCGCCCTAGAAACCATGTTTGGCGATCGACCCGTCCGCATCGGCGGCATTTGCAAAGGTTCGGGAATGATTCACCCGAATATGGCAACAATGCTGGCATTTGTAACTTGCGATGCAGCAGTGTCATCGCATTTGTGGCAAGAAATGCTGAGTCGGGCGGCTAACAGAAGTTTCAATCAAATTACTGTAGACGGCGATACCAGTACCAACGATTCGCTAATTGCTTTGGCAAACGGTCAATCCCGCACACCGGCAATTACGGAAATGGGGGCAGATGCTGAAAAATTAGAGGCGATGCTGACAGAAGTTTGCGTGCATTTAGCAAAGGCGATCGCCCGTGACGGCGAAGGTGCAACTTGTTTGGTAGAAGTGCAAGTTAGTGGCGCGCTGGATGAAGTTTCTGCGAGTAAAATTGCCAAAACAATTGTCGGTTCTTCTTTGGTGAAAGCTGCTATTTTCGGACGCGACCCGAATTGGGGCAGAATTGCGGCGGCGGCGGGGCGCGCTGGCGTACCTTTCGATCAAGAGAATTTGCGGATTCAATTGGGGGATTTTTTGATGATGGAAAACGGACAACCTAAAGAGTTCGATCGCGCGGCTGCAAGTAATTATATGAAAGCGGCTGCAGAGGGCGAATATTTGAAGGCTGATACGGTTGTAATTCAGGTTAGTGTTGGGAATGGCAGCGGTTTTGCGAAAGCTTGGGGATGCGATTTGAGTTACGACTACGTGAAGATTAATGCGGAGTATACGACTTAAATAAGTCCGGGCGGTTAGAAACCGCGCCTACACAAACAAAACCAGACGAGAGAAAGTTGAAGGCAAATTTCACACAATTTAAACTAAAATCCCCCCCAGGGGGGAAATCCCAAAATCTGAAACTTGTGTTCAGCGAGTAAATATCAGTTTTTTTGCTCCTCCTTTGAAAATCCTTGAAGTTCTTACAAATATCAGCGTTCTATGATTTTCACTAAAGATAGCTAAAAATGTTACTCAGACTAAGTTCCAACGCTTTTTAAGCTTATTACGAATAAGTGTAATGTATGACCTTTTCCTTTTCCAAAAATTGCTAATGCTTATTGGAACAATTTTGCTAACAGTGTATATAGCTGCTTGTGCGTTTCTGCTAGTAAAGTTTGAAAGCAAGCCCTAACCAAAACTATCGGAGACAAACACATAGCCATCACCATACCCGACAGCATTATCCACTAATATTAAGCCGTCATTGGTCTGCGGATCGCCACTCTGGGCAAGTCCATAATTGACCACGCGCAACAACCGCTGTGGCATAAACGATTCTAATTCCACAAAATTGCCTGCCTCCAGCCATGCTAGTTCTTCTGCTGTTAAACTTTGCCTTACAGCGTCAGGTAATTGACGGGCGGTTTGTGCCATTGTTTGAGATTGTTGCACAAACATATCACGGGTTGCTAAGATTTGACGGGGAGAAATTCCCAAATCAAAAATCGTCACCGCTTGATTCGCAAACCAGTTTGGATTAGTTCGCAGTTGATTTACCAAACCAACCCCACCAGGACTCGCATTGTGCAGTGCATACACTTTTAAATCGGCATTACGGCGCAGCATTTCGATTACGGTGTTGAAGATGCTTTGGGGATAGCCACTAATACTAAGAATGGCGCAGTTGTTTTCAAAATGGACGTTGTTGGCAATGAGGAATTGAGCTATTTCGTCACTGTCACAGATAATTGCGCGATCGAAGCTGTAGGCGCTAACTTCGGGATCGATGGTGGCGGGTAAAGCTTCTTGATGAGCAGGAGGCAGCAGTTTTTCTAATGTACCGTTGACTGTTTGCCAGTCACGCAGCCATTTATCGCTCTGCGCTGCATTGACAATAAATACTTCACTAATTTCGTGTAGGCGATTTTTTTGTGAAATGCCGAGCCAGTAGGAAAATAGCCCTAGTGTAATCGCTACGATGTATCCTGAAAAATAATCAAATATCAGGCTTCCTGAAATGCCCAGCACTAAAATAATTACCCCTAATATCTGGAGGATTTTAGCATTATTTCTTCTGCCGCGAATACCTTGAGTAGGAGATTTGCTGTAGTTGAAAACTACCCATATCCAAATTAAATTGTAGAGAGCGAAGGGAATAACAACTGCGAATTGTGACGGAAAAATAGCAGGAGCCCAGTTAAGGGCGAAGATGCCCACAAATACGCCATAAAAGAAGTATAAAACAATCCAAGTGGTTTGTGGCACGCGAGATTTAAGCTTTTGGTCAATAAAATACAAAAACTGTTTGTGTGTAAAAAACAACATATTTTGGCTGGAAATCTTTTCGATCACATTTTTGAAAAAGGGATCGGTGAATGCCAACTTTTTATCAGTGACGGTAGTGGGTTCAAACACAAACGGATGGTTGCACTGTTTACAGCGACCTGAGTTGGTGGTACGATCGCTCAAAATGTTGTCGGTTTGACACTGGACGCATTTCATTCCCATTTCGCTTACTCCTGATTGATTTAATGAATTTATATCGTTGACGGTTGTTTCGGAATGATTTAACCGCAGAGGGCGCAGAGGAAGAGAAGAGAGATAATAAGTAGAAGGAAGAAGGAAGAAACTATTCCCAATGCCCAATGCCCAATGCCCAATTAAAATATTTGCCCGTTTAACAAGATAGAATAGTCTTCTCGCTGTCGAATTAATCGATCGCCCTTAGCATCAATCAACACCTCAGCAGGGCGGGGGCGGTGCAGAAAATGTGACGACATCGCATAGCCGTAAGCCCCGCTATCCAAAATCAGGATCGCATCTCCAATTTTGAGTTTCGGTAGCCAACAGTTGCGCCCCAAATAATCCCGCGAATAAGTCGTGTTGCCGCAAATATCCGTTTCATGTCGCGATACATCGTCGGTTTCCCAAGTTGCGATCGCCCGATAGCCCCCGTGCACCGCAGGCACCGATAGATTTGATACAGTCGTATCCACACCGACAATTTGCCGATAGCCCAACCACTTCACCGACACAACTTTCGCAAGCAAAACGCCACAACCTGCGATCGCCGATCGTCCCGGTTCAATCACCAACTCGATCGGGCGAGATAGCGCACTTAATCGTTCAGTAATCGCCGCACCAAACTCCCGCCAGTCAAACACTGCACCGCCTCGATAGGGATAGCCAAAACCACCGCCAAAATCGAGGGTTTTCCAATCGGGTAACTGTTGGGCGATCGCAATTAGCCGATCGATCGCCTGCGTAAAAGCACTCGTGGCGTTCGTTCCTGTCCCCCGATAAAAATGCAATCCGGTAATCCTCAACCCCTGCTGCTGCGCGATTTCGTTGGCTTTCTCGAATTCGGCGGGACGCACTCCAATGCGACTGTCTCCCGTCAATTCCGGTGAGTTGAGGCGCAGTCCGATTTCGGCACGGAGCGATCGCGGTTGACTGCGCGAATATTCGCAAAAATCCTGGAGTTGCGACAAACTATCGAAATTGAATCGATCGATCTTCCATTCAATCAATTGCTGAATATCCGCTTTGTTGAGATTACTGCCGGTGTAGACAATGCGATCGCTCGTAAAACCCGCTTTTAGTCCCAAAAAAACATCCCCCGGTGTATTCGCGTGTAGCCCCCAACCAGCTTGCTGAATCAATTGCAACAGAGCAATATTGCCGTTGGTGACGCTAGCAAAATGAAACTGAACGCGGGGATAGTCGATCGATCGCGTAATATGCTCAAGAGTCTGACTGAGGATCTCGGCCTGATACACATATAAGGGCGAACCATAAGTTGACAAAAGTCGCTGGGCTAATGCTTCCGAGAACGGCGGCGAATGTATTTTGGTTTCATTCTGTAGCAAAGATTCAGTCATATAGAAGAAGTTCGGCAACGGATTATTTAACGGATGTAACGGATGTTTGGCAACGGATTTTGTAAGAGATTTAACGGATGTTTGGAACAAGGAAGATTGTAAAATCAACAGTCAACAGTCAACAGTCAACAGTCAACAATCAACAGTCAACCTCCTTCGATATTTCCAAATGCGCTGCCCGATCGCCGGTGGCAACCAAAACACATGATCCAGCGATCGCTTGCCCGGAATTTCGCCTAAAATCTCGGTTCGCCATGCCTGCCACATCAGCAGCAGCCAGAGATTATTGCCAATATAGCGATCGCGCATAGCAACTCCGAGTTGTCCCGATAACATCGCGTCGGCCAAATCGGGCTGCCAGCAATTTTCCGATCGCAACACATTCGGATTCAGCCGATCGCCGATCGCAGCCCAAAACTCCCGGTAATACCAAACCTTCAACGGCACACCCATCCCGCGCTTTTCCCGCCAGACAATTTCCGGCGGTAACCAGCGTTCAGAGGCTTTTTTGAGGATGTATTTTTCGCACGCACCTTGCAGTAGCAGCTCGCCAGGGAGTTGAAACGTCCATGCTGTGAGGTCGGGGTCGCAGAAGGGCGATCGCACCCACAAACCGCAAGCAAACCCCAATGCTGTTGCCCTCGGCTGAATATTTTGAGCACCTTTGAGCATCAGCGAAGCCCGCCGCAGCCTCGCTAGCAGGGAAGGACAGGTTTCGGGATCGATCGCGTCTTGCAGGTAAACGCTCAAATCGTGAGACTGGATGCGATCGAGTATTTCTGGCGAAAAAATCTGTTTTTCATAACCATAAAATCGCTGAAACGTCCGCAAATACTGCTGTTCAAAAGTTTCTCCTCCGGCGGGATGTTCTGCGCTGTAAACTCCGTTTGCAATCAAAGGCTTGTTCGTCCATCCAGCAAATAGCTGATCGCCATTCTCGCCATTGAATACAACTCGCACGTCTTCCGCCGCCGCCTGTTTGAGCAAAAACAGCGGGGCTGTTGTGCCATCTCCATAGGGTAAATCGAGGGCTCTGGCGGTTGGCCCGATCGCCCGCAACACTGCATCGCCCGTCGCCGCCACTCGGATCAGCGGAATCCCGAAAAAGTCCGCCACCTGTTGGGCGTAGGGCAGTTCGGAATAGGCTTCGACACCAAAATCGAGGGCATAGGCGCGCACTTGCAAGCCTGCTTTCACTAGCAGCGCCGTCACCAGGGAAGAATCGATGCCGCCGGAGAGTAAAACGCCCACGGGTTCGTCGATCGGCAAATCTGCCACTTGTCGATCGATCGCCTGTTGCAACAGCCCTTGCAATTGTGCGATCGCCTCATCCTCACAGCGCAGTAATTGGGGCGCTTCTTGCCAAGCCGATTGCAGCGATTCCCTACAGGATAGCTTCGCCGCCCGTACTTTCGGCCGATCGTTAACATCGGCGATTTCCCAAATCATCTCGCTTCCGGCTGCTACAGATGCAATTTGGTCGATCGGAGTTAACGGCGCGGGCACGTAGGAAAAGCAAGCATAGCTGTGTAGCGCGATCGGGCTAATTTGAGGGGAAGCAATCAGCGGTAGCAGCAATTGCATCCGCGTCGAAAACCAAATCGTTTCTCCCAACTGCATCCAGTAAAGCGGCACTCGCCCAAACGGATCGCGCCCCAGCCGTAGCTGTTTCGCTTCTACCGCCGCCCAAGCATCTCCGGGTAAATCGGTTGGCTGAAATCGCCCGCAAGCATTCAGCGTCACTGTGTCAGCCGTGAGTACAGATGCAGAGGCGATCGCCCACTCGGATAATTTGCCCTGCCGAATGTGGTAATCTGGGGCTAAACGGCTGAGCGTTTTTGTGCGATCGTCCAGTCCCCAATAACCGATAAAATGTGAAGGTTTGTCGATCGCACCCATCTATTTCACCGTGAAAGGTTCACTGCTGATGACGCGCCCATCCAGGGACATCCGCACTTCCCATTTGCCTGGGGCGGCAGCAGATCCGAGATCGTAAAAGCAGTAGGTATTCCAAACCGCAGTATCGATCGTGCGAGTTTGATACCTGCCCTGATGAACAATGTCACCGCTGGGATTAATCCAATCGCATTGCAGAGACAACTCATTGCCGATCGGAGCATTTTTCAATGTCACCTGGTAGTAGATGCGGGGGTTGATTTGACGGTTGACTTGAGTAAGGCTGTCACCACCTTTTTTCGATAGCGCAATCCTGTCTTCTCCTCCCACAACTTGAGCAGTTTTTTGTTGCTGATTTTGCCCGAACAGCACACCTATCCCGATCGCAGAGATGACAACGGCTGTCGAGGCGATAGCGAGCCAACGGTTGCGTCGCTGCTGTTTTTCTAGGACTTCGCGGCGGCGCATTTGGGCGATCGCATCTTCTAAAAGCTCATCAGGCAGATTCAACTCCCGTAAAATTTCTCTTACCTGATCCGGGGCCAATTCTAACTCGCGCTGCTGCGATAACTTGTCGATTTCAGCGATTACCTGTGCTAACTGAGTTTGAGTGAGTCGAGGTTCCATAAAGTTCACGATTAGTATCTGTAATGTTCTTTCCCACTAGAAAGTTAAATATAGCGTTCGCCTCTCTCTTCTCGAACTCACCGCCCTCTGCGCTCTCTGCGGTTAAATTACTCATATTATTCAATAAACAGCTCTCTAAGTCAATTCATAAAAATCATAACCTTAAGCTCATAAAATTCATATTTATAGTCCTGGACGCATGGGGAATCATGCGAAACCGGGTTTTTTACGAAAAGACGGGTTGCAACCCGCCGATCAGGTAAAAAAAACCTGTTTCTTTGTCGGAGTGCGGCCAGGACTGACTTATATAAAATCTAGACTAGGAAACTCTTCTACTTTTTGGGAATCAGTTAAATTCAAGTTTCCTGAATTTATTTTTTCCTGTTGGCGATTCAACCAAACTGCGTTTAATCCCGCATTTTTAGCACCACAATAATCTGCTTTGAAGCTGTCGCCGATATGCAACACATTCTCGGCAGTGCAGTTGTGCTTTTGCAAAGCAGCAGTAAAAATTTGAGAGTCTGGTTTTGCTGCACCAACCTCGGTAGAAATTGTCACTGATGTGAAATATTCGGATAAATTTAGTGCTTTTAATACTGGATAAATTCGGGAATCGAAATTCGATACTACTGCTAATTCAATTCCTTGTTGCTGCCACTTATTTAATGCTGGCAATACGTCGGGATAGACGAACCAAGGTTCGGCGGTGGCAAAATGAGCGTAGAGTTCCACAAAGAATGTGGAAAAGTCTGAAAATTGGTGGAAAATGCCTGCTATTTGGAATGCTTTTGCGGAAACTGCTTGCCACCACTCAAATTCTAATTCGGGAATTTTTGCCGCTTCTCTCCCTGGAAATGCCATCGGGCTTGCTGAGGCGAAGCTTTGGAAAAATGCTGCATTTAACTCTTCACTCTTAACTGTTACTCCAAACCTCTGGGCTATTTGTCCGTATACCTCGCCGACGCTACCGCGAACATCAAATAGTGTACCTGCGGCATCTAGAAAAATAATTTTGGTCATTTGAGAAGAAAAAGGGAAGAGGAAAGAGGACTTATCGCACATCCGGTTGCATCGGAATGATTTAACCACAGAGGACACAGAGAACACAGAGGAAAAGAAGAGAAGAGAAGAGAAGAGAAAAGAGATTTGAATAATTCCTTCTTTCTTCTTCCTTTTTCCTTCTTCCTTCTAATTAGTTGTTTGCGGATTCACCAAGCCAGAATGATTGGCAAGGTTGCCTGCAGGTTCAAATCTGCCTCCTAAATATTTGGCTAGGAATTCTTCGGCGATCGCAAAAAAGTGCAGCCGATTTTCTGGCCGCGCAAATCCGTGTCCTTCATCTGTATAAAGCACGTATTCTACAGGTTTGCCGGCTTGCTTCATGGCATTGACAATTTGCTCGCTTTCTGCTAATTTAACTCGCGGGTCGTTAGCGCCTTGGGCGATGAGTAAAGGTTTCTGAATGCGATCGACAAAAGATAAAGGCGAGATCGATTTCAAAAACTCTGGTTCTGTTTCCAAATTGCCCACGCGGTGATACAGGCTTGCTTTTCTCGGTTCCCAGTAAGGGGGAATCGTTTGCAGCAGCGTAATCAAATTGCTTGGCCCGACAATATCGACGGCGCAGGCAAAAACATCAGGACTAAAAGTCAATCCCACTAAGGCGGCATAACCACCGTAGGAACCGCCCATAATCGCAATTTTATCCTGTTGGGCAATTCCTGTTTCTACCAGCCAATTAACCCCATCTAGCAAGTCGTCGTGCATCTTAGCCGCCCATTCGCGATTGCCGGCATTGAGAAAGGCTTTGCCGTAGCCGGTGGAACCGCGAAAATTGATTTGCAAAACGGCGTAACCTCGGTTTGCCAGCCATTGGGCTTGTGGATTGTAACCCCAGGTATCGCGTGCCCAGGGGCCGCCGTGAACCAGCAAGACTGTCGGTACGGGTATTGAGACACCAACCGGTTTTGTCAGGTAGCCGTGAATGGTTAAACCATCTCTTGCGGTGTAAGAAATGGGTTCCATTGATGATAGTTGTAGCCCTTCGAGTTTGGGTTGGTTGCTGAACAGAAAGGTGAAAGTTTTGGAAGCGCGATCGTAGGTATAGTAGTAGACTGGGCCGTCGTCTGTCCTGTAAGCAATTAGCCAAGTAGTGTCGGCGAGGTTGCGACTGGTGATGGAGAATTCGCCGGGACGGAATTTGCCGAGATCCTCAAAATCCTCTGCTATGCTTTGGTCTAAAATCTGCCACTCTTGCTTGTCTTTGTAGAAGGAAACTGCTTGAATCTCTCGGTTGGTCGGGTGTATCAAAATATCGCCGACATCGTATTCTGGATCAGAGGCGATATTAGTTTCTTGTTTGGTTTCTAAGTCGAGTGCGATCGAACGTTTGGCGTTAGCATCGTGATTGCCGATGATGTAAAGAATTTTGCCGTTTTCTGAGAACATGACGGCACCGCCTTCGTCGTCGGGGCCCCAGCGTCGCAAGCTTTCCCAAGACTTATCGGCAGTTTCTCGAAATAGCAATTCTGTACTGCCGTCGGCATTTGTGGCTGTCGCCGCCCGCACTTGAAATTGGGCGTCAGCAATCCAAGTCCAACCCATGATGTTACCGGGGTTGTCGGTGTCGAGTTCAACGGCACCGTTTTGCAGGTTGATGCGGTAAACATCGTGTTTGCGGCGATCGCTGATGTTCATTTCCACTAAAATTTCATTAGGGAAGTTGCGGTCAAGGGCGATCGGATGAGCTCGAACACCTTGGAATGGTGTCAAGTCGCGAACCTGATTTGACTGGATATTGACTGAGAATAAATGCCATTGTTCATCACCATCAATATCTTGCTGATAAATGAGTTCTTCGCCACTGTAAGTCCAGAAAAAGATGCGGATGCCGCGTTTTTTATCGGCTGTTAGTTGGCGATCGTCTGCTTGACCGACGGTACGCAATTGCACTTGCAAAACGTTGTGTTCATCGGGTGCAATGTAGGCGATATACTTGCCGTCGGGTGAAAGTTTGGGGCTAGTTTTTTCTGGGTTTCCGAACAGAATTTCCCGCTGAATTAGGGGCGGAAGTTCTGTTTTTTGGTGTTGAAATGTTAAATTTTGCATTTTTTATTTGGGCTAAGATTCTCTAGCTGATGCACTCGCCCGCCAGTCCGCCAGTCCGCCAGGGAATGAATTCCACGGTGCTTATAGCTAAAGTCCTCTAAAAGAGGACTGAATAATTCATTAGACATCTCCCAAAATGAGGTTTTTGTCAAAATACGGCAAGGCTTCCCAAATTTTATTAGGAGATGTCTATAGTCCTCTTTTAGAGGACTTCAGCTTTGAGGCAGGGGTTTCAACCCCTGCCGGACTGACTGAGTGAGGGAAACAGCCTTAAATTGACAGGCTTTGGACTCTTGGAGTGCCCCTACGGGTATAGATCGATCGGGGGTGTACTTTATAAACGTAGAATCTGCTGTATCTATTTGAAGAAGCATTGATTAGCTTTTAAGCAACTCTTGAATCGGCTTGCTAATCCAATTAAAACCAACTTTTAGCTGATGCTCAAATGTTGGCATCCGATAGAGATAAGCTAAGCGGCGAGCAATGTGGGCTAGTTGTCCGTCGAGTTTAATTCCTAAACCGGCTAGGGTGGCGTTGTCAATTCCTAATGTCATCATTTCTCCTAGCGGCTGATAGCGGAAAGGAAGTAATGGGCGGCCGGTGAGGGAGGCCCAAATGTTCCAGGCGGTGTAGTCAGCTTGCTGGAAGGCTGTTTGGGCTGTTCCGGGGACTTTTTGACCGGTTGCATCGTAACATTCAGCTAAGTCTCCCAAGGCAAATATATCTGGATGGTCTATAATTTGCATCTGCGGATTGACGATTAATTGACCGCGCTGGTTTTGTTTGAGGGGTAGAGATCGTACTGCTTGACTAACTTGAGTTCCTACTGTCCACAGCACTATGTCTACGGGGAGAACATCTAATTGTCCTTTGTAAAGTAAGGATATTGTGTCCGCTTCGATCGCCTCTACTTCTGTTTCTAAGTCGATCCACACTTTCCGTTTTTCTAAAGCTTGGCTGGCGGCTTCGCGGTTAAACTCCGGTGATGTCCGCAGAATCATGTCGCTTTGCTCAACTAACCGCACGCGACCTTTTTCTCCGAGTCGATCGGCTAATTTACAAGCTAATTCTACTCCTGAATAACCGGCCCCGACGATCGCCACCCGAATTTTGTCGTTGTTGCTGGCTTCTAAAAACCGCAGTCTTTCTTCTAAGCGGTAGGCGTCGTCGAGGGTGCGAAACGAGTAAGCATATTCAACCGCACCCTTGACCATATCTAGAGGGGTTTTGCCGCCTAAAGCTAAAACAAGGCGATCGCACGGAATTTCTGGCCCGTCGTGCAACTGCACTCGCTTTTCCTCCACATCGATGCCGGAGACAGTACCTTGACAAAAGCGCACGCCTGTGTTTTCCAAGAGTTCGGCAAACGGGGGGGCAATTTCCCAGGTTTGGAGTTCGCCGGTCAGGAGTTCGTACAGCAGGGGAACGAACAAAAATCGATCGCGGCGGTCAACTAGGACAATTTCGGGTTTTTCGGTTTTGGAGAAGGGTAACTGACTCAAGCGCAGGGCTGTGTAGAGTCCGCCGAAGCCTCCGCCGAGAATGCAAATCCGGGGTTGTTGTTGAGTCATGGTGTTTTGTTTGAGGGGCGATCGGTAGCAAGGAAACTTATCTTATTCTAACGAGAGCGGGGAAGGGGGGAGTGGGAGACTGGGAGACTGGGAAAATGGGAAAATCTTCCCTCTTTCCCTCGAACCTCAACATCCATCTGTTGAATCCGTTAAACTCACACCTAGAGCACCATTATCAATAAGCTTTTTATGAGCGGACTCTTCTGCCCACCCCATAAGAAAATGCACTTGTTGTGGAACAGGCCGGAAAGCCTGTTCTTGAGTATGGTGCTCTGGGCGTGAGTTAAATCCATTAAATCCGTTAACAATGCGTTTCCGAACTGTTTTCTATATCTCTAGCCTTGATTAGCTTTACCTATTACCCGCCCTCAAATTTTCTGAATGTTCGCAGAACTAATTTTGTACTATATTAGTTTATAACGAATTATTTCGCACATTAAATTCACTTTTTATAGGGTCATCTACTCTACCACTTGCCCCCGCACTCACAAGTGAAAAAAAAACCATGCAAATTTCTTCCAATTCTTCTAAATTTAAGAACGGCGATCGTAATAACGAAGACGGCTCATCTTTGTTAAAAAGCGAAGAACGATATAAAAATTTAGTAGCTAATATTCCCGGTGCTGTCTACCGCTGTACCTGCGAGTATACGGACGACGGGGAATTAACACGAACAATGGCGTTTTTGAGCGAGGCTGTTCATGAAATATCAGGCTATCCCTCTTCTGATTTTATCAACGATCGCGTCCGTTCTTTTGCCAGCATTATCCATCCTCAAGACCGCAAAAATGTGGATGCTGCTGTCAAAAAAAGTGTACCAACCAGAACTTCGTACATCCTTGAATACCGCATTGTCCGGGCTGACGGCGAAATTAGCTGGGTTTACGAAAAAGGCAAAGCTGTTTGCTGCGAGGCGGAAGAGGCTAGAGGAAAACAAGAGGAACAAGGGGAAATGGAGGGCTTTTTGTCGGCTGTGGTTTCGCCGGTTTCGCCGATCGCAAATTCTCTGTCTGGGGTTGTCTATCTCGACGGAGTGATTTTGGATATTACTGAACGAAAGCGAGCTGAGGAGAACCTGCGAAACACTCAAGATTTTCTGAATGCGGTACTCCAAAATCTGCCGATTAGCGTCTTTATTAAAGATGCTGTAGAGCAAAAATTTATTTATTGGAATACTGCTAGCGAAGAATTGTTTGGCTATTCGAGGGATGAAGTGCTCTTAAACAATGCTGCTGACTTGTTGACCTCAGAGGAAGCAAATTACTTGCAAGCACAAGATTTAGAAGTGCTAGCAACGAGAAAAGGTGTCGATTGGCCAGAAGAAACTATCCAACTTCCCCACCGGGGCAAGCGGATTTTGCACACGAAAAAAGTTCCTTTGTTTGACGATTCGGGCGCGCCCAAGTACATTCTGGGTATTGCTGAAGATATTACGGAAAGAAAAAAAAATGAAACCGAATTGTCGCGGTTGGCTATTGTGGCTCAAAAAACGCAAAATGGTGTGATTATTACTGATGCTCAAGGCTGCATTGAATGGGTAAATGAAGGATTTACTCGGATTAGTGGTTATGTGCTGGCAGAAATGCAGGGAAAAAAACCGGGTGATGTACTGCAAGGCTCTCAAACAGACCCGCTAACTATTGCTCAACTGCGATCGGCTTTGGCTGCAGGCGTGCCTTTTAATCAGGAAATCTACAATTACAAAAAGGATGGAAAGGGTTATTGGGTGGCGCTTTCGATTGCCCCAATTTATGAAGAAACTGGTGAACTCGAAGGTTTTATTGCGGTGCAAACTGATATTACGGATCGCAAGCAAGCAGAGGAAACACTCAGGCAGAGGGAGAATTATTACCGCTGCATTGTCGAGACGGCTTCTGAGGGCGTTTGGATGTTTGACAGCGAAAGTATCACGACTTTGGCTAACTCTCGGATGGGCGAAATGCTGGGGTATACTGTGGAGGAAATGCTGGGGCGATCGCTATTTGAGTTTATCGACTGCGAGTCTAGGAAAATAGCAGAAAGTTACGTGCAGCGCAGGCGGCAAGGCATTCGCGAACGACACGATTTTAAGTTTACTCGCAAAGACGGATCTCACTTGTGGGCGATCGTGTCGGCGACGCCGATGTTCGACGCTGAGGGCCAATTTTCCGGGGTATTGCGGATGATTACCGATATTAGCGATCGCAAACAAGCCGAAGCAGAATTGCGCCAAACTCTCAAAGAGTTGGAATTTGAAAAATTTGCTTTGGATCAATCGGCGATTGTCTCGAATACCGACGAATTCGGATCCATTACCTATGTCAACGATCAATTTTGCGAACTATTTAAATATTCCCGAGAAGAACTGATCGGTAAAACCCACAGACTTGTTAATTCTGGTTATCACCCAGCCGAGTTTTTTAAGCAGCTTTGGTCAACCATCCGCCAGGGAAAGGTTTGGCGGGGAGAAATGAAAAATCAAGCTAAAGACGGTACATTATTCTGGTTGGATACTACGATTGTACCTTGCTTAAATACCAGCGGAGAACCTCATCAATATGTAGCAATTCGCAAAGATATTACCAAGCGCAAACACGCCGAAGAAGCGGTGCAGCTTTCCGAAAGTCAATTGAGGGCTAAAAATCTAGAATTGGCAAAAGCCCTACGGGACGTGCATAAAACTCAAAGCATGATGGTTCAAAATGAAAAAATGGTAAGTTTGGGGCAATTAGTTGCTGGTGTTGCTCACGAAATCAACAATCCAGTTAGCTTTATTTACGGCAACGTCATGCACGCTGACGATTACTTTAAAGACTTGCTAAAAATGCTGCAACTTTACCAGCAGGAATACCCGAACCCAACACCTGCAATTCAACAAGAGATAGATGATGTAGATTTAAATTTTCTGCTCAAAGATTTGCCTAACCTGTTAAATTCGATGAAAATGGGAGCCGAGCGAATTCGCCAAATTGTGCTGTCATTAAAGAATTTTTCGCGATTAGATGAAGCCGAACAAAAGCAGGTGGATATTCACGAAGGGATTGAAAGCACTTTGTTGATTTTGCAGCACAGGTTGAAAGAAACGGCAGGGCGTCCTAAAATTGTGCTCCTCAAAGAGTTCGGCAATTTGCCCCGCGTACAGTGTTATGCAGGACAGTTGAATCAGGTTTTTATGAATATTATTGGCAATGCAATTGATGCTTTGGAAGAGGCAATGGAGACTGGACACTGGGCAGAGGGACAACTGGCGCCTATTCCTTATTGTCCTTCGCCGACGCTGCGGATTTGTACGGATGTAAAATATGAACAGGATGCTTTGATGCAGGCAGATTCTGCAGTTTCTGATGATTCAATGCGGCATCCTTCTCATATTGTGATTCGGATTGCTGACAACGGGCCGGGGATTCCGATAGATGTTCACAAAAGGCTGTTCGATCCGTTTTTTACTACGAAAGAACCTGGTAAAGGTACTGGTTTGGGGCTGTCTATCAGCTATCAAATAGTGGTGGAAAAGCACGGCGGGCAGCTTAGATGCGATTCCGCACCGGGTCAAGGCACGGAATTTGCGATCGAGATTCCTGTGGGGAATAGTCAGTAGTTATTTACTACCAATGCCCAATGTCCAATGCCCAATGTCCAATTCCTGATTCCTAATTCTCCATAACCATGAAATATAACGTAATTTACGACGGCAATTGCAATCTCTGCGTTACCTTGGTGCAGTTACTAGAAAATTTAGATAAAGGCCAGAGTTTTGAGTATATTTCCATGCAAGATCTAGAGGAATTAGAGCGCTTTGGAATAACTTCTGGTGACTGCGAAATGGGGATGATTTTGATAGATGCAGAGAATCCAGAACGTCGCTGGCAGGGCAGCGATGCGGCGGAGGAAATCGGACGGATATTGCCTGCTGGTGAGGTGTTTGTGGCTGCTTATCGGGCAATGCCGGGGATGAAGTGGATGGGCGATCGCGTTTACGAACAAGTCCGCGACAACCGCTATACTTTGTTTGGCAAGCGATCGACTACTTACAAATCTGTTTATCCGGTTGGCTGTAGATCGATCGACAATTGCGATAATAGCAAGGACTAAAGTCCTTACTACAAACAGGTTCGCAGTGAAAACTGAAGTCCTCAAAAAGATTAATTAAACAAATCGAATATCTGCTGGCAAAAGTCTTTGAGTTTTTGCGCCGACTCCACCGCAGGTTCGGTTTGGCCGAGAAAATTCCACTTTTCCACGGTGGAAAAGTGCCACTGCTGACCGCTATGATCGTAACCGGCGGCCTCAACTCCGATCGCCCGCCGATATCCTTCCACCGGATCTTGGTAAAATCGGATTTGAATCAAAATGCTGCGGCTTTGCAATAAGCGGCTTCTACCGGGAAAATGGAAGCCAATGTCGATCGAATCTGGATCTACAAGTTCTCTGGTATCCTGGTCATTCATCCAAGGTTTCAAATCGACTTTTGCATCCGGGAATTCGGACTTGAATAAATTAACAACCGCAGCAATTTTGCTGGCAACTTCTATATTTTTGGCTTGTTCGGCAGCGTTCACTCGAAAAACTCCTATCAAATACAGTTATTACATGATTTAGCTAACAATGTAACTGCATACTGCCTGCTTTAAACAGTGAACTGTGGACTATTTGATAGATATTTAGGAATTGACAAATTTCCAATTGTGTGTTAAGCACAAGTCATACCATTTGAGATTTGAGATGTGAGATTAAACAATTGGCAATGACTGATTGCGTAAGTGTGGTGAATAAATTTTATCAAAGCGGCAGGGCGATCGCAAATTCCGTACCTTCTCCCAGCACCGATTCGCAAGTTAGTTTACCGCCGTGGGTTTCTTCTACAATTTGCCGGCTGATAGACAACCCCAAACCCGTACCTTTTCCTACTCCTTTAGTAGTAAATAAATGGTCAAATATTTTCGACTTGACCTCAGATGACATCCCTTGACCGTTATCTTTGATTTTAATCACCACGCTGTTGTTATCCTCCCCGATATGAGTGATAATGGCGATCGTATTCGGTAAAGCTTCAATTTCAGCGTAAGTGCGACCCTGATTGAATTCGTCAAAACACTCGATCGCATTTGCCAGCAAATTCATAAATACCTGATTCAGTTGCCCAAAATAACATTTAACTGGCGGGATATCTCCGTATTCTTTGATAATCTTAATCGCCGGGCGAGTATCTTTAGCTTTCAGGCGATACTGTAAAATCATCAAAGTGCTGTCGATGCCGTCATGAATATTTGCTGACACTTTATTCGCACTATCAGCGCGGGAAAAAGTCCGCAAAGACGTGCTAATATTGCGGATGCGCTCTGTACCTGATTTCATGGATAAAAGCATTTTCGGCAAATCTTCGATCAAATATTCTAAATCGATCTCCGATGCTTTATCCTGTAATTCATCTCCAGGATTAGGAAATTTTTCTTGGTAAAGTTGTAAGCAATCAATCAAATCTAAGCTCGCCTCAGCAGCAGCATCAAGATTGCCCGCAATAAAACCGAGCGGATTGTTAATTTCGTGAGCAACCCCTGCAATCAAGTTGCCGAGAGCCGACATTTTTTCGCTTTGAATGAGTTGCAGTTGCGCCTGTTGCAGTTCATTAAAAGATTTTTCTAACTGTTGAGATTTTTCTTTCTCGCGCGCGTACAAACCAGCATTTTCTACAGCAATAGCAACTTGAGAAATTAACACTTTGAATACTTCTACTCTCTCTGCTGTAAAAGCCCCTACTGTCAAAGCATTTTCTAAATAAATTATTCCGCGCCGCTGAGATTGATAAATAATCGGCAAACAGAGAATTGATTTTGGTTGATATTTCTGAATGTAGGTATCTACCTTAAAAAGTTCGACGACAGTCGCATTGTCTAAAACCAGATGCTTTTGACTGCGGTGTACGTAATTAATCACAGACAGGGGAACATCTTGACGATTTTCTACGGGAATAGAGGGTAAAAGTGTCACTTTATCCTCCGCAAAACTGCCAGTAGCTTCTATGCAGAGGATATCGTTTTTCAGCAGCAGCAGCACTACTTTTTGAGCCGCCGCATTTTCTAAAATAATTTTGATTAATTTGGTCAACAATTTTTCGAGAACAATTTCACCGTTAATGGCTTGCGCCGACTTAATAAAAGTAGCTAAGTCTAAGAAATCGCCTAAACTACTACTGGTAGTATTTCCAGTGGTTGTGCGGGTGACATCGAGGGTTGGGGTTGGAATTGTGCGCGTCTGTGCTGCTAAGAAAGGATGTGTTGCTTCTAAGTGTTTAACTTTAGCTATGGCTCCCCAATGGATATATGCATAATAGGCTTTAGTCAGATATGCTTGAGAAACTATCTCTTTACCCAAAGCTTGATAAAATTCTCCGGCTAATTCATAGGCTAATGCTTCCTCTTGAATGTAACCGTTTTTTGCCGCTCCCTCAATTGCGCGATCGTACAATTCCATTGCTTGGGTATTTTGCCCCAAGACTCGCGCTTTTTCCCCTGCAACCAAGTCGTATTTATGTTGATAATTCATCGGAGCATGAACTGCCCATTTTTTCATCTTCTTTTGGTTTTGCAGCACTTTTTCTAAATATTGCTTTTGTTCCCCTCTCTCAGCTTGGCAATACAAAGCAAGGAGACTGAGAGAAAAGTAAAAATTATTCAGAGCAACCATATAAAATCCGGCTACCGACTCCTCATTTTTCTCAAATAACCTTGAATTTTCTAAGGCTTGCGCGTAGTTTCTGAAGATAAAATTAAGCTGAGTTTTGGCATGATAAACCGCACTAACTACAAAAAAGCTTTGAGATTCTATTAAAACCGGGAGTGTTTTTAATTCATTAAAGTTATCGCCGACTAAATCGCATGGTTCGAGAGATTTACCCAGCAAATTGAGGGCTGTCTGCCTGCATATACTTATATAATGTACAGCCATTTCTAGTTGATATTTCTGCATTAGTTTCATATATTTACCAGCCTCCTGCTCCACCAAATCTAGAGGCTCTCCTGTCGACATTTTTTTGAAGCAATATTCAGTTATAGAATAACCAGCATATTCTAATTCTCCAGTTTCCATCCCAGTTTTAAAACCTTCTTTGAGAGCGCCTAATCCGGAATTTACAGGTGCTTTCCAGTGGTTAATAAAGCAACCAAAGGGTGAATAAACTCTACTTTTAATTGAACGGGAGGGAAATTTGTCTAACATCTTAATTGCCAGTTGACCGAATTGGTACGCCAAACTAATGTCCCCTACCTTGTACATAACTACGCCATAAAAAACGTAAGCAATACTTGCATAAGGCGAATTACCATATTTAATGCACAGCTTGACCATCTTAAATGCCAGCAGCGGTACCAGTTGGGGCTTGACCGGAACAGCACTGCTGAGAATCCCTGATAAAATCAGCATGGCTGCTTGTTTGTCGGGAGCGGTCATTTCTGGCAAGTTAGCTAAATCCTCAATTCGTTTCAATCCCAAGCTCAGTTTTGTATTAATCAGTCCCGCAGCAATATTTAGCGCCTTGGGATTTTGAGGAAAAGAAATGCCTAACAGTTTCAGGACTTCCAGTCCTGTATTGAGGGCTTCTACAAATCTATTTTGAGCGTTATAAGACTGAATTTGAAGTTGATAAACATTCACTTTTTGCAGTAAGTTTTTAGCTTTTTCCACTACAATGTCAACCAATTTTTTTGAATATTCATAGTTGATATTTAAGTATTCAGATTCTGCTGTTGACTCATAAATTGCTAAAGTTAAGTCATAGTTGCTTTGCCAAGAATCCGCAGGCAATAATTCCATAGCAACTCGCAAATACCTAACAGCAGCTTCATACGCAGCCGCCGCTTTTGCCTTGCGTCCAGCAGTTAAATTTAATTGTGCCAACTGAGTTTTTTCCGACTGTTGGCTAATCGTGTCAATTCCGACATTCAATTGATTGACGATATCAAAGATGTTTTCTTCTAGCTTGTCGGGGGGAGTATTCTGTAATAGTAATTGACCGATTTTTAAATGGGTGGATTGCTTTTGGCCTTCGGGAATTAGCGAATATGCGGCTTGCTGAACGCGATCGTGCAAAAATTTGTAAATAACCCGCGAAGTATCTAACTTGAGATTGATTGATTCGGCTCGATCGAAAACTAAAGGAATGCGATAAGCATCGCTCAAGGGCAGAATTAACCCGGCTTGCAAAGCTGAATAAAGTTCAGTTGCTGTCGTATTAGCTGATTCTTCGCTAACAAGTGACAGCACATCCAGAGCAAATTTATCTCCCACGCAAGCTGCTAGCTTCAACACTTCTTGGGTGGGTGCAGGCAGCTTTTCAATGCGAGAAGCTACCAGTTCCACCACACTTTTATCGGTGATTCCAATGGCTTGAATTTCATCAATACTCCAATACCAGCCACTTTGACTTCCCTCATTTGTAATGTGATTAAATTCAAATTTTAAAAGAGAGTCTTGATAAAGTGCTTGGAGTAATTGGGTCAAGAAAAAAGGATTGCCACCCGTTTTATTCCAGATTAAATCAGCTAGATTTGTTACTTTTTCTGTGCAAGTGTGAAGTGTTTCAGTGACTAATTCAGTCACATTTGCTAAATCCAGCGGTTGCAAGACGATATTGTTGACTATGGTACCAGTTTTTTCAATTTCTTCTACAGTCTGAATTAAGGGGTGGGTCGGACTAACTTCATTGTCTCGATAGGCACCGATTAGCAACAAATATTCCTGGTCAGGGTCAGTTATCAGTATTTGCATCAACTTTAATGTTGCTGAATCTGCCCACTGCAAATCGTCTAAAAAGATAACTAGGGGGTGTTCTTTTTGGGCGAAAACGCGAATAAATTCTTTGAATACCCGATTGAATCGATTTTGGGATTCTACAGGGGCGAGTTCAGGGACTTCTGGCTGTTGGCCGATGATTAATTCAACTTTGGGAATTACGTCGGCAATTACTTGGCCGTCTGTTCCCAATGCTGTTAAAATTTTAGTGCGCCATATTTCTAATGAAAGTGCACTTTCTGTTAGTAATTGCCGCAGCAAGGAGTTAAATGCTTGGATTAATGAAGCATAAGGAATGTTGCGTTTGAATTGGTCAAATTTGCCGCTGATGAAGTAACCTTTTGATCTGGTAATTGGTTTGCTAACTTCGTTGACAACTGCTGATTTACCGATGCCTGAGTAGCCTGAAACTAGCATTAATTCGCTGCTTCCTGATGGGGGCGGGTTTGGTTCTAAGGTTGCTGCTTTTTCTAACACATTGTTGGCTAAACCCGCTCTTACACGTTCAAATGCTGCTAGCAATTCATTAACCTGATTTTCCCGACCGTACAATTTTTGGGGGATTAACAATTGGCTGAGAATATCTAAGCGTCCGGGGATGAATTCGGCAATTTGTCCGGTGGTTTCTAACTGATGCAAAGAAGTTTCTAAGTCGGCTAACAATCCGGCCGCACTTTGATATCTATCTTCGGCATTTTTTGCCATTAATTTCATCACTATCTCAGAGAGGGCGACAGGTATTTCTGAATTGATTTGATGGGGATATATTGGTTGAACTGCGATGTGGCTGTAAACTATTTCTAATGGGTCGTTGCTGCGGAAAGGTAATTTTCCAGTCAGCATTTCATATAATGTGATACCAAGGGAATAAAAGTCTGTGCGGTAGTCGAGGGTGCGGTTCATTCTCCCGGTTTGTTCGGGTGACATATAGGCTAAGGTGCCTTCGACTGAGTTGGGATTGTTAAATTGCGGATTTTCTTTGTTGAGTTTTGTAGCAATGCCGAAGTCGGTGAGTTTTACTTGTTTTGTTTGCGAGTTAATTATGATGTTGCTGGGCTTAATGTCTTTGTGAATAATGTGCTGAAAATGCAGGTATTGTAAGGCTTTGACTATTTGGATGGCGATGTTTAAATTTGCTTGCAGGCTCAAGGTTTCTCTTTCCAACAGTTGGGCGAGGGATTCGCCGCCCAAGTCTTCTAAAACGATTCCTAATCGGTGGTCAAATGTTTCGATACTGATAGCTTTGACGATGTGTTCGCTGTCTAAATTTTGGCTGATTTGATATTCGTGTTTGAGCCTGGTAATGGCTTCGAGGGAGGGATATTCGGCTTTGAGAACTTTCAAAATTACTGGGGGCGCATCTGTCGGTGTTTGTCCGCGATAGATTATTGTTTCGACCCCTTCGTGCAGGGTAGAAGTTATTTGGTATTCTGATAAGGTTAACATCACTTAAGTTATAAATTACAGGAGCCGAGCCTCATTAGATTAACACTACTTAATATTAATTTTGTGTGATTCCGATCATGTATTTTGCAATTTCCAAATCACACGGAATATACATTAAGTAAAAATGTGGGCTTGGTCGTTGGTGTCAACAAACATCTTAAATGTAATCTCGGTCTTGTGTTTGAGTCCCGAATGCTTTCGGTGCACAGTTTTCCAGGGGGATGGGAGCGATCGCACGGGGCCTCAAACAGCAGGAGATGGGAGCGATCGCACTGGGCCTCAAACAGGCAATTGAACGGCTTCTCAATCGCTGACTACCGTAACTTCACAGATAGTACAAATAGATTCCGGTTCAGGTAAAATACGCACGCGGGCGAATTTTAAACCGCTGACTCCTTGTTGTGATTCTACCATGCCCGTCTGAACTTTGGACTCTACCCAACCTTCGCGAGACAAGTAGCGCAAGTATTGCTGATATTCTTCCCACTCTTCCTCGGTGGAATAAACGACAGTCAACATCCCCGACTGGGTAATCCGCTCTTGTGCGTCTTTGTCAACGGCTTTTTCGATCCGCTTTTTGACAAGTTCGTAGCGGATGTCGCGAGTGCCTTTGACATCAAACATTTTTTCAGTATTTTCGTTGTGAAAAATGTCGATCGTGGTATTTTGCACTAATACTAAATGTGCGAGTTCCATGTTAATTTGAGACTCGGCTTGCAGGCGAAAAACTGTGCGGCCACAATCGCAAATTGCTCGCAGTTGTTCGTACCGCAAACTGTGTAGGTGAAACTGGCTAAATTTGGGATCTATCGATTTTCCTACATAAATCATGTGATCCATGCCATCGGTGCATTCGATGTCGCAGTAGTGGGGAAGAATTTGCTGCATTTTTTCTTGCCAGCGGGCCCAGGTTTCTTGGAGTTTGGTGCTGATTAAGTTCAGCATTTGGTCGTAGCGATTGCGATCGCTGTAAACGCAGTTATGTTCATTTTCACAGGCTGCTTGGTAAGCTTCAACGGCTGCCTGAACCTTGGGCCCGCACTGCACAAAATAGTCAAAATATACTTCTAAATGCTCGTTTAAATACTCGGCGGCTCGCACCTCCATATCGACTGTTACTTTTTGTTTTAAATGCTGAATGTAGTCGAGCAAGTCGAGCCGCAGTTGCTCGCCGAGGTGGGTAGTTTGTGTTTCGCAAACGGCATCAACTATGACTAAACCTAAGCGGAATTGTTCGAGCAAATCTGTTTGAATGGCTCGGTTTCTTTCGTCGCTAGAACCGCGAATGTCCGAAATTCCGTACAGCGGATGAACATCAGCAAATACGATTGTTTCTGGGGGCAGTCCCCAACTTCGCCTTTCTGCTTCTTGGGCGAACCGCCACTCAACTGCGGGGTGGATGTTGTGAATGTGGGTAAACCTTTCCTGGATGGCTTGCCGCAGGGCTGCAATGAAGGCGGGAATGAGTTCTTGGGCGTGTTGAGAGTCAATGCCGTTGAAGTGGTTTGGCCGATCGCACAACAGCCCCACGACTCCCAAAATCCGCACGCCACACCCCTCGCGGGTGACGGATTTGACTACCAGGGGCACCAGCAGCATCGATCGAGTTCCCATTCTCCGCAAAGTTCGATCGCACTCGGTTTCGCACTCCCTACGCAAGTCTGGCACATTCCAAACTTGATTTGCTGCTGTGGCCTTCAAAAAGTGAGAAGCTTCTAGGGAGTGCATTGAATAAAGAATCGGCTGCAAATGTTGGCCGTCTTTTGCAACTAATAGCTGTACCTGTTCGCCGTCGGGCCGCAGCAGCAAAGTGCCGTCAGCATTGAAAAGCGATCGCAAACACCGATCGATTTTCTCAAATTTGTCTGGCCGCAGCATCGAATCTTGATCGATCAATAGCTGAGTCAGCCGGCGAATTTGCTCCTGTACGGTGACATCAAAACCTTCTAGCAGCAGCAAACCTTCTACGCGGTAATTATCCAACTGCAATCGATCGGCTAAATTTTCCAATTGATTCGGCTGCATCAGCCAAGCTTCCCGTTCCGCAACAGGCATTAATCTTAAAGAAACATCCACAAATTCATCTATTTTTGAGTCAATTCGAGTAATTTTTAACTGTTCCGAACCCAACCAAAACTCAATAAATCTAGGTTCTCGGTGTTTGGGGTTTTTTACACTCGCCGTGACAGGTTCGTCTAGCACCCGCAAACCGTCGATGTCAATTTGATAATATTGCTTAAATACCCAGTGCAAAAGATGCCGGCGGTACAATTGTTCTGCTGTTTTAGCGTCCCCATCCTCGAACAGTTGCAGCAGAGTGATGTCGGTTTCTGCAAACAAACCGTTGGTAGATTGAGTTGCCAAGGACGTTTCCTCCCAACCGGCCAAGCGGCAAAATGCTGCGTTAGCGTACCGCAGGGCAAAAGTTCCTGGTTGCATTACTGCGATTAAAACACGGCGGTCGCCGAGAAATTGAAACAATCGCTGTAAATCTTGTTTCCACGTTTTCAAGGGTTCAATTTCAGAAGATTGACTGGGTACTTGACCCGCCAAAGCTTCCAGTAGCTGTTCTATACTTGGTTCGCTGGGCAGGTTGTTACTGTCTTGCTTTGTTGGGACGATATCTGTCGCTGGCAGTGATTTTACGGAGTTGTTGTTTTGATGGGAAGACGATTTAGGAGTAGACATGAGTAAAACACCTGAAAGCAGTGGATTTTGCCAAAAAATATCAGCGATCGGCGATTATGGCTTTGTAAAGAGCTTAGATCCTGTGTGTAAAGTTTGTGTATGGGTATCGGAAACTGGGTTTTTTCTCGGACGATGGGCCCAGGGACTTTTACTTTTATTCACAAACAACCTCTCAGTCTCGACGTTATAGGTGATATTAACGTGTTTACCGCCTGGGGGGTAACACCCATTATAAGCGGTACGCAGTAGCGGATAGTGTCAGCAACTAATGCTATTTGACACTGATGCGAGATCTATAGCAGGTTTGGGTTGAATGAAGCACAGCCCTGGTAATTGGGAATTGGGAATTGGGAATTGATAACTTATACGTTCGCGTAGGCGAAGTATTGGTAATTGTAATTGACTATAGACCAGCAGGTTGCTTGTCATTAATTGAGGAAATAAAAGTTGCGGCTAAAATTCAAACATCCTTGCTATTTGGCAAGGGAATAATTAAAATGTATAATACAGCTAACAGGATTTTTTAAAGGACATAGTTATGGCTTTAACGGTTAACAATCTTATCAGCGATGTGGCGGGATTTCCTGTATTTGCTGGCGGCGGGCCACGTCTTTTGGCATTCGCTACACCCGATGAGATTAACGTAGGGAATGGAAATTTGTCGTCTTTTCCCTGGGGAGTTTGGGGACTTGATGGCAACGATACTATAGGAGGTTCATCGGATTCCAACGAACGTCTGTTAGGAAATAATGGCAATGATATTATCGCTGGTGGCGGCGGAAATGACATAATTTACGGCGGTAAAGATGACGATCGCCTGGATGGAAATGATGGCAACGACGTAGTGAGGGGCGACGCCGGAAATGACCTTATCTTCGGAGGGTTCGGGAACGATATCCTGCGGGGAGGGCAAGGAGACGACGATTTATTCGGCAATGAGGGCGACGATTTCTTGGTGGGCGATCGGGGAGTTGACGTACTCACGGGAGGCCTCGGTGCTGATATATTTGTGCTCAGAAGCAACGATGAAGCATTTGGTATAAATGGAGCAGATATCATTACCGATTTTAACTTTGACGAGGGCGATCGCATCGGCTTGACGGACGGTTTAACAGAACTCGACCTTTTCTTTGAAGACGACAATTTGATTGCTTACGATAATGACGGAATTATCAACGACATGGTGATTGAAAACATAATTACCGGACAGATTGTGGGGATAGTTTTAAATACCAACAGCTTTGAACTTACTGGTGCATTTGAACAAGCTAGTCCGTTTGCATTGGCAGTTAACGGTTCTCAATTCCAGTTTTTAGCTTAGTTATGTGTAGGGAATTAGACGAGCTATAGAGCGAGTTCCGGGTAGGGGGCACGGCAGTACCGTGTCCCTACAGATAGCGGGCAGTCTATCTATACGCCACCGTACTTTGCAGCATTGATATTAAAACATTTATGCCTTTAGAGATTTTTTAGCCTCATCTAAAAGTAGAAATTTAAAATCGGGGAAAGTATATACAGCACTTGCCGATTTTATGAGCTTCAATTAAGTGAAAAGCACCTGCTGATAGCTAAAGCTCATGAAATCCTATATTTTAGACCTCCGCTCAAAAATAGTGACACCGCACTTGGCAGAGAAGATGTCAAGCGAGGAAAGTAGCTGCCCGCTTTGGCGTTACTAAAAGTCTAGTTCAAAAACTGGTCAAGCAACAACAAACTGAGGAAAATTTACTTCCTTGCGCAGAGGGAAAAACCTCGATTCAGTCATTTAACTGATCCAGAAACGGAAGTGAGAGAATGCTTTAGCTAGTCATCCCCATGCTACTTTGAGCGAATTGTGTGAATTATGGGGATAGAAGACTGGAAAATCGGTGAGTCGTACCGCCTGTGTCGCCCCAAACAAAAATTAGGGTTCACGCGAAAAAAAAATGGTACAGTAGCCAAGCCGGAACAGAAAGAGTACAAAAACTAAGAGTTGAGTATTGGGAAAAAATCCGAAATATCGAGACCCAAAACAAGCGTATTTTTAGACGAAACAGCCATGATGCGCTCGTTTGGCTAGAAGTCATGCCCCTTCTCCTTTGGCGACAAGAATAGGAGGAATCAAACCATTTTATCGAGGAGCGTTCGTCACAGCTATTGGCGCAATTAATCTTAAGAAAGTGCTGGCATTAATGACCCTGAATGACTCAATGGACGATGCAGCATCTTCTGTATTTATTAATAAGTTTTTATGCCCTCAGTTGTGGCTCTTGTGCGGTAGTGGTAATGGATAATTTACCCGCCCATAAACTAACCTCAATCAGTTCAATGATTGGAAGCGTAGGTGCAAGGGTTATTTGTTTATCCCCTTACTCTTCTGATTTTAATCCTCTTTAAATGTGGTGGTCGCAGCTTAAATCTTCTTTGCGAATGTTTTCTCCCAAGACCCCAGAGATGATTGACACGATCATAGCAGTTGCCCTTAATTTGATGAATCCGAACCCTTTAAGACATTAGTTCATTCATTGCTGCTACTGTACCTCATAGCATCGGAAAGTGCTGTAATATGGTGTCTGATTACACCGTCATTCTGCCTATTCAGGACGGCGAATGTCTGATGGGTCAAACCCATCAGACATTCGCCAACAGTCTCTTTCGATCGCCGATTTTTATCTTAACTTTTTGAGTTTCTTCAAGTGCGATCGCCTCAAGTTTTCCACCAACTGCCGCAACTGGTTCAAATTACCCGCTTCGCCGCCATACTTCCACCGCACGTAAGCTTGCGAAACTTCATCAATCACCTCAGCTTCATCAGTTGCATGATTCCCGCGCATTGCCTCAGCATATTCCAAAGGCGTTTGAGCTTTCTGCTTGGCAAATCCCCTACTCGCCAAATCCTTCAGCATTTCCTGATAAACCCCCTCCACAGGCGGCAACTTCGCCAGCCACCGGCGGTGGCGCCACTTGCGCCACACTTGCCAAATTAACCAGCCAATAAAGCCAAAGGCGATCGCAGCAATCAAGCCAGTAAATAACCCCACCCAGCCCTTAGCAAACTGTCCCAGAAACCAGCCCACAATCAAAGTTATCCAGCCAATTACAAAACCTATGACTGAATCGAGCCCGCTTCTGAGAGGAGTCGGTAGCCAACCCGCGACCCACTTCCAAAACGATTCCAGCGCACTAAAAGTCTGGTTGTCTTCCACCGAAGCCGGAATCAGCGGATAACCGGGAATCGGATTAAAAGCAAACCAGCCATTATTGGGAAAATATACCTCCGTCATCAAGAAAGCATCGGTATTTTTCACAACGTAGTAACCAGTAAACGGGTTGAATTCTCCCGTATCGAAACCGCCCGCCAGTCGCGCCGGAATCCCGATCGACCTCAGCATAATTGTCAGTACCGTCGAAAAGTGGTCGGGATATCCACCTGTAACTTTTTTGCCGTCCTGGGTGTTTTTATAGCCAAACAGAAAAGCTTGGACTAAATCTTCACCTTCTTCTAAGTAAGGCAAAGCTTTTTCTATTTTGTAATTCGGATTTTGCTTTAAATATTGAGCCAAATACAAAGCTTTTTCGTAAGGAGAATCGATCGGTCTGTCTGACTGAGATACTCTAGTTCTTGCCGCCAATATTTCTTCAGTTTTTTCTCGCACCTTCTGGGCTATTTTCGGCGGCACATCCAAATAGAACTTGCGAATATTTTTCGGGTAATTAGTACCAGTTTTTCCTAACAAAGAGCGATCGCGAAAAGGCACATTTGAAATCACCGTATAAGTCACGCCCTCCGCTAATTCCAAAGGCGATCGCAAACCCCCCTCCGCATCAACCGCCACCTCTGTCGTCGGAAAATAAAGTTCCCTCGGCTTGTTTAAAGCCGGAATCAAATTCGGCAACTGAGCAACAATAGTATAACTTTGAATCACCTCTTGAGTGCGACGCGCATTCGGAAAAGGATTCAGATAAAATTGATAAGACCAGCGAGGCCTATTCACCTTTTCAGCTTGTTCGTTGCGAGAAATTTCCCAACCCTGGCCGGTGTATTTGTCGAATCCCAACACCCGCCAAAAACCCGCAGCCTGCGATCGCACGCGCATCACCACTTGGGGTTTCATTTCCCCCCGCAAATTTTGATTAATGCGCTGGTTGAAACCGTAATAAAAAGTAGAGTCCACCTCTCCTGGCCCAGAGTCTGGGTTTCTCCCCCTTCCTCCGCCAGTTCCTTTTTGATTTCCCCCTCTGACATACCCCGGATTTAGAATGCTGCGCGAGTCAAACTCCCCCTGATATTGAATAGGAGCACTCACCGGAAAAGTCCGCAACTGATAGCCAGGGAGACGCGGCAAAAACGCAAAAATAGTCAGCCCCAACCCGACAGTTATCAGCAGCAGCCAACCAAAATACTTTGGGGATAAAGTAGCAGCAAATAGCGACAGGCTTTCATTTTTCCCTTTACCTTGTGCTTTTTCGCCAATGGCTTCTGGCTTCACAAATCCCAAGCGCGATCGATAATCCAAAACTAAAGTCGGAAGCGCTAAAGCCAAAAACACCAACAACAGCGGCGCAAAAGTCAAGGTTTGGCTGAGAGTCGCTGCTACCCCTAACAAAATTAGCCCGATTACCATCGAGTAGCCTAAATCCTTGCGGCGAGGCAAATCGAAACTGTGCAGCACTTGAAGTTGGATTAACAGTTGCGCCAACACTAACCGCGTATCATTCAATTCTCCCACCAAGCGGCTAAAAAAAGCGAACAGCGCCACCAGCATTCCAATAGCTATGCAGAACTTAGCAGCTACATTGCGATCGCGGCGGCGATACCAACTCCAAGTTGCTCCCACAATACTAACAGGCACAGCCCACAGGTTCTGGGCTTCTTCAGCAGCAACGTCAGTAGCTACAATTCCCACAATTACCAACAACTGAACTAGGATTCGCAGCAGTAAAGAATCCTCAATCACCGGCGGAGGCATGGCCTCGATCTGCTCCCACAGTTTACCCAAAACAGGTATATTTCGCAGGTTATCAGTTGTCATGTGCACCCATCCAAGTCAACGAGCAGTAGATTGTAGATTGGAGATTTTAGATTTTAGATTGACTCCACCGATGAATCTGCGGGCTTTAACTAAGATCTAAAATTTTTGGCTTTCCACGACAGTAGTCGAGGAATTGCATTTGTTTTTGTGTGAGGTCAAACCAGCGAGTAAAAACCTAAATTATTTACTCTAATTAGACCTTTCTAGTTGCTATCTTGTCCAGTTAAAATTGGACGAATAGCAAACATCAAAGGTCTGGTCTCGAAGTTTTGGAATCGAACTTCTAGAGCATAAGTCTTGTTCGGTTGTGGGTCAAACAACTCCACACTTAAATGCCCGGAATTCGGACGATGTGCAGTTGCTTCGGCATCTCCTCCCTTGAGTTCCAAACTTCCTGCCCCCGGAAATTGGCAGTCAACTCTTAAACACGGCATTGGTTGTTCTCTGTTGCGGTTCGACAGGTATTGAGCTTCCAGAGTTAGCGAACCCAAACCAGTCAGCCACTCCCGCGAAACAGGCGGCTGATTCACAGGACAATCCAAAGTTAGAGACTCAATGATTTCCCTCGCGGCCAACAGCGACAGCACCATTTGTTGATCGGTACTCGCCGCTTCGTAAGTCGGGAAATCTTCTAAATCTAGAAGTCCCCGCAAAGAACCTCGAAGCACTAAACCAGCTAACTCGTTGAGTTCGTGAGACTGGCCCGGAAACAAGCTATCTACAGCGCGAACTAACTTCGAGCCTTGCCGCAGCGACGACATTACCAGTTCCTGACAAGGTTCTAGCAGTTGAGCAAAAACCCCTTGTGCGATCGGAATTGGCAGGCGGCCCCACCTGATATTTTGTAGTTGGGGAGTCCAGAGGTGTAGGGGAGGAACCCATTGCGGGGCTACATCGTCTGGGTAATCGTGGTCGTAGCTTTTGAATTCTGTTTCCCAGGGGAACAGCGGCGGGTTAGATTCAATTTCGGCTCTAAGCCTTTCTTTTAACAAGGTCTGAAAACGGTCTTGCACGGTCGGTATTTCTCCAATTGTCTGCGGTTGTGCGGGTGCATTGCTGTGCGCCCCCACTTGATAGTCCAGCGGGTCTGGTTCGTCCCATTCCCAGTATTCCACCCCGGAATTGTCTTCTGTGTCGCCCCACTCTTCTGAGCGAGGGGATGGATAGAGGTTTTCCTCATCTTCGTTAGAGGTATTCGCGATCGGCGCCTGCAATATCCAGTCTAAAAAATGGCGATCGAAAGCCTCTGCATCCCTGTTCGTTTCGTTATTCATCACTAGATGCCCCTTCTCCGGAATCTGAACGATTTCGCAATTCCCAGGCAAGTTCCAGCAATTTAAACCACCGTTTCTGTACCTGGGCTACCGTGCTGCCGAGGCTTTGCGCGATCGCTGACTCTGACAGACCTTGTTGTTTCAACTTTAGCAAACGCTGTCCCTCTGGACCAATTTGCTCGCCAAACGCCTGCCACTGAGAAGGCAGCAAACCCAAATTTCGATCTAAGTCTGCTTCCAGCCACTGGTGAACGAGTTCCCAGCGGTGCGACATGGCGAACCTGAGCAAATGGTACTTGAAGCGCTGCTGCAAATAATCTCTTTGGCGGGGAGTTATGCCCAGAAGCGACTCTATTTCATTAGTCGGCAAGTCTTGCAAGCGCAGCACGAAGTAATCGGCGCAGTCTTGTTGGTTGCGCTCTTTCAAGTAACCCACTAATTCGTCAATCACGTTTTGCCGCAGAGATTCTGACTCGTCGCCTAGCGGACGAATTGCCGCCGAACCCTGTCCAGCCATCGCTTCCCGCACGGAGTGTACCGAGGTGTCGTTCCAAGTTTGGTCGGAATCGGAAGCCCCTCCGTCGGCGGCTTGTTCCATATCTACGGAGGTTTCTTTGGGTTGCTGCTGGGAAAAGGTTTGGGCCCGTAAAATAATTAGTTGCTGGCTGCGGTTCCGAGGTAAAGGAATGCGCCGCTTGCCGAAGCGCTCTACAAAGGCCATGTACTCTGCTAATTCTAAGCGAGTGCGAGGACTGTAGGTAGGTGGCAATTGGGTTTCGCGCCGGAATGCCTTTAAAGCTTCGAGATAAAATCCTTGCAAAAAATCTTTGATCAGTTCTACTCGCGCCTGATAGCTAGACTGTACCTGCGGAGGAGTGATGTAGCGATAGACGATCGCGCTGAGGGTACTGTGCAATTCTACTCGCCCGGGCCCGGAGCCTAAATTGTAATAGTGGAGGCATTGTTGCAAGCGGTGCTGAGCGAGGCTCTGGGCTGAACCTTCTATATCTCCGGAGGCTTGAATCCGCTGGCTTTCAGTGCATATCCTGTTGACTTCTGCTGCGAGTCGCCCTGCTACATCTTGGCAGTTCTGCTCAGACGCGCGAGTGGACTTTTTGAGTTCGTCTAACAGCAGTTGAAATATGGTTTCCACGCTCTGGCAGATTTCCCGCATGATGGTTTACAGCTAACAATGAAAGTAGCACAGTTAGTAAAAGTATGGATAAATCTTTCCTACCGTTACTTTACCCCGTATTCCCCAGATAGGACAAACTGCAATTCCCTCTATCTCCTCCTTCGCGCAAACACAGAGGACTGTTTTTTTTATCTGTCCTGGAGGCGCCATCCGTTAAGAACCAGGTTTAAACAGTTGCCATAACGATGGTTCATCAGAGTGTCGGGTTTGACAAAGCCTTCATGCGGGCCGAAAACGCTACACTGCCCTTGATATCTTCGGTTTAGTGCTGTGGTGGTCACACGAGCGCAAGTGTTCCTGAAGGTTAAGCGAACACACAGCTTCTCCCAGTGGTCTACTAGATGGGACAAAGGGTTGCGTGGCTGTATTTGGTAGATGTCGATCGAGGTGACAGCGGTCAACGGTTTCTCAAATCAGTGATCGATCGCTTGGGATGGATTATTCAGGTGGTTGTACGATCGCAATCGACCCAAGGCTGGGTTTTAGTGAAAACAAAATCCGTGGTTGAACAAACTTTTAGTTTGGTCAATGTAGTATCGAGGGTTGAGCAAGGATGAGCAACGATTATCGACTGCCTCACAGGTCATGATATACCTCTCTTTGATTCAGGTTATCGCTATTTAACAAACCCAAGATTATCTTTGTTCGTGTAAGCCGATTTGAACACTATCAAGGGTTCCATCCTAGAAATGTTTCTACTTTCCCGGCTCAAACATTAAAGTAGTCTTCAGCCACTTTGGTCATAAAGTTTTGATGGCGATCGCCCGTCTGTTTCTTGGCAGCATCCTTAAACGTCGATTGAGCGGTTGCACTCAATCTCATTTCTAGCATCCCAATCACAGAGGTCAGAACTGCTCGTGCCAGAAAATCTGTTTCCTAGCCTTCTAGGATAACAGGGTTATATTTAATTGCAAGTCCCTGATGCAGTCCTTGAAAGCAGCCCGCACAATTAAGTGTGTGGATTTTGGTTAACCTTCGGTGGGATATTGCTTAACTTCCGCAGAAATTCCTGGATTTGTACGGGCTATCAGACTCCAGCCTTTTTCTGTAGCAGGAGTGAGAGGGAAATCACCGGCGGCCCAATCGCTGTGTTCACCAAGCCAAGGTGCTCCAGAACAATAAGTTTTATTGCATCTATCTAAGGGTATCAATATTGCAATTACTTTAACCTGAAAAGCAGATATTTTACTAAAGTTCGATCGTCTTCGATCGTCCTCTGGGTTGATGTAAGTGGTTGGGTAAATTTGTTCTAATAAATGTAAAGTTAGAGTTGAAGGAACAATTTCAATGCGTAAGTTAAACATAGGTCTATCTGACGAGCAGCGTGCAGGCGTTATCGAACTATTGAATCACGACCTGGCAGATGCTTATCTCCTGTTAATCAAAACCAAAAAGTATCACTGGGATGTAGTGGGCCCGCAGTTTAGATCGCTCCACCAGTTGTGGGAAGAACACTATCAAGCGTTAACACTAAATATCGATGCTATGGCTGAACGGGTGAGAACTTTAGGTGGCTATCCAATTGGTACTGCTGAGGGTTTTCTGAAGTATGGCTCGATTAAAGAACATATCGGTGATTTGCCTTTAGCGACTGAGATGGTGTCGCGTTTAGTTGACGACCACGAACTGATTATTCGCAATCTCCGCCAACACGTCGAAAAGTGCGGTGAAGAGTTTAAGGATGACGGAACCGCAGACTTTTTGACTGGTTTGATGGAACAGCACGAGCAAATGGCTTGGATGTTGCGCTCGTTTATTGAAGGCGAATCCCTTGCGCCAGACGGCCAGCAGCCAAAAGCTCAAACTCCTACAGCTTCTCACGCTTAGAAAGATTAAGTAGAAGTAAGAAGGAAGAAGGGAAAATTTAGATTTTTTTATTTAACTCTCTTTCCTCATTCTCGATCGAGCAACCAGGCAGAATTAAAAACCCTCTAGCTTGCTGAAAAACCCGGTTTATTCAAAAAACCGGGTTTTTCAATGTTGAGTTTATGTAGATTTTCTATTTCCTAAACTGTTGAATCGCATTCTTTCGTATACCTGCGACGGCAACATTCTGTGAGCCTTCGTTCGCGTCTCAATCCTAGCAAGTGTCGTCCCTTCACTCGCTTCTGATGCTTGTTTTAACTCTAACCCAGATTCAGTTGATGCTGGAACTATTATTTTTAATATACTTTCTATTGACAGTAGATACAAATTGTGGCGCAAAAGAGCCATTGATAAATCTTCTGTGAAAGCTCGATACAGCCAAGATAATGTACTCCGGTGATTGCCGCTGCGGTTGCTTTTAACAGCTAAGTAAATGTAAAAATTGCTGCTAGACCAGCGATAAATGCTGCTGGGAATTTCGGGATGTTGCTGTCGGACATCTGCCATAATTAAAGAGTGAGATTTTGCCATGGCTGCATAGTTGCTAGACATACTGCTGGCAATCTGCCGATAGCCAACTAAGTATTCTGGCACGACTTTAAATTGATAATGTTCGGCTATGCGGAGGTGAAGTTCCCAGTCTTCGCAGCCTTGAGCATTTTCTAGTTTAAGTTTGCCGTTGTAACCGCCGACTTTTGCAAAACAAACGCGGCGGATTAGAGATGAGCTGGCATTGCCTATAAAATATTTATAAATTAATGCTTTGTAAACTTCTCCTTCGATGGTGGAGTTATAAAATCCACCTGTGAGCAAGTCTTTTTCATTTATATCAACAGACCAGGAATAGACAACTCCGACAGAGGGTGCTGAGGAATTCAGGCAGTTCACTTGTTTTTCTAGGTTTTGCGGATACCAAATATCGTCCGCATCGATGGGAGCAATATATTCGCCTTTTGATTTCTCAATTGCTAGGTTGCGGGCGACGGCGACGCCGGCATTTAATTGGTGGAATAAGCTGACTCGGCTATCTTTTTGAGCAAAAGATTTGACGATTTGGGCTGTTGTATCTGTAGAGCCGTCATCAACTACTAAAACTTCTATGTTTTGATACGTTTGAGATAAGACAGACTCTAAGGTTTTAGCAATAAAATTTTCAGCGTTGAAAGCTGGTACGATCACTGAAACTAATGGCTGATTTAAAGTGTTTTGTGAGGTATTCATGTAATGTAAAAAATGGTTTAGGTAAAACTTTTGGTTCACAGGGAGCTGGCTAAGGGTATGTTAGCAAATTACCAAAGCTCGATCGTACAGCGTCGGAAATTTTAAGACGTATATTTAAAATATATTGCCAAAACTCATAAAATGTGCATTGAGTCCCCAGTCGCGATCGAGACTTGGTGCACGAGTCACTCGCGGATGAGGTCTGTAAAAGAAATTGTACCGTGCAAGTGCTGAGAGTTCCGGGGTGTCAGTATAAAAGATGTTTGATTTTATACGGTGTGCCTACTTATAAAATCAAATTCTTGTGCATTGCAACACAGCCACACCAAAATGCTGTTGCGGCTTTTTCTCAAGTTTACACAAACAATGATATATTTAAAGATTTTGTAAAGCTGTTGTCTACATCAGGTCAGTCTCAGCAAGATATGGCGTAAAATAGAGGTAAGAATGGGGAAAATCAAATCGAAAATACCAAAAAAAAATCTAGTTGAAGACAAACAGAAATCGAGTTATAAATAAAAAAGTAGAGCTGATTTTACCCTTCGTAAAATAGCACCAATAAAATTCCAGCAAATTTTAGCCCCTGCAATTTAAACAATTTAGGTAATGATTTCTACCGCCGACCCCACTGTATCCGTTATTATCCCAGTCCACAACGGGGGCGCTTACTTTCGCACCTGTTTGTCAAAACTGGCTCAAGCTGTGCCCAGGCCGATCGAAATTATTGTAGTAGCAGATGGCGAAAGCGACGGTTCTTGGCGTCTGGCCAAGGAATTCGGCGCCAAAGTCATCAGGATTCCCGAGTGCGGGGGGCCAGCGCGGGCAAGGAATTTGGGTGCCCAAGCTGCAAAGGGAGATATTCTGTTTTTTGTGGATGCTGATGTCGCTGTTTGTCCAGAAGCCGTGGGCTATGCGATATCGGTGTTCAAAAATAATCCCTACTTAGCTGCTTTCATTGGTTCTTACGACGATGCTCCTGGAGATCCTGATTTTCTATCGCAGTACAGGAACTTGCTGCACCACTACGTGCACCAAACAGGTAACGAAGAAGCTTCGACTTTTTGGGGCGCTTGCGGAGTGATTCGCCGGGAAATTTTTTTGCAAATGGGTGGCTTTAATGAGAGTTACCGCCAAGCTTCGATCGAAGATATTGAGTTCGGCTACCGTTTGAAACAAGCAGGTTATAACATTCGGCTGTGCAAAACCTTGCAGGTGAAACATTTAAAACGGTGGAAACCTATGGGTATGGTGAAAGCTGACTTTTTCTACCGAGCACTGCCTTGGACAGAATTGATTTGGCGCGATCGCAAATTGAATAACGACCTCAACTTGCAAGTTTCAAACCGCATCAGCGTGATTTTAACTTATGCAGTCCTGCTGGCAATTGTCGGAACCTGCTGGTCGCTGAGCTTTCTGCTACTGGCTGGTTTGCTGGCCATACCACTGGTAGCAATTAATGCACCCCTTTACCGATTTTTTCATCGTAAACACGGTATCCTATTTGCGCTGAAAACTATTCCGTGGCACTGGCTTTTCTACTTTTACAGCGGACTGGCATTCGCGATCGGGACAGGTCGCTACTTATACCAAAAAAAGCCTGTGACTGGGAAAGTTAGGTTGCCGGTATCGGCTCAATAAATCAAGGCAAATTGTGCTTAAATATCAAATCGATCGAGAGTTTCTCAGGGTATTCACGGGTGCATCTATCCCTTTGACAAGTTATAAATAACTGTATAGTTTCGATAAAAAAGCTGGAGGTAGGCTGAGTGAAACATTATCCTGTTGCGATCGTCGGTGCAGGTCCTGCGGGCTTGACTGCTGCCTACGAGCTCGTCAAGCAAGGCATTATCCCTGTTGTACTAGAAAAAGGTGATAAAGTTGGGGGAATAGCTCGCACCGAAACCTACAAAGGCTATCGTTTCGACATTGGCGGCCACCGCTTTTATACTAAAGTTGAAGCCGTGCAGCAGTTGTGGCAAGAGGTACTGGGAAATGAGTTTATTAAAGTGCCACGATTGTCGCGAATTTTTTATCGAGGTAAATTTTTTAACTATCCGATCAGTGCCTTCAATACTCTCTTTAATTTGGGCATAATTGAGAGTACGCTGATTATTTTGAGTTATCTGAAAGTGAGAATTTGGCCACTTAGGGAAGAAAAAACTTTTGAACAGTGGGTGATCAATCGTTTTGGCGAACGCTTGTATAAAACATTTTTTAAGACTTACACTGAAAAAGTTTGGGGCATTCCTTGTTCTGAAATTCAAGCAGATTGGGCGGCGCAGCGGATTAAAGGATTGTCGCTGACGACAGCAATTATTAATGCTTTGTTTGGCAGCAACGACACTAAAACATTAATCAAAGAGTTTGATTATCCGGCTTTGGGGCCGGGGATGATGTGGGAAAAGTTCGCGGAAGCTGTGGAGAATAAAGACGGCAAAGTTTATCTCGATACTAAAGTCATTAGCTTTGAGCGTGAAGGTAATAAGATTAAAAGTATTACTGCGGAGCAAAACGGAGAATTAGTTCAATATTCTGCTGATAACTTCATTACGAGTATGCCGGTATCGGCGCTGGTAGCAAGAATGAAACCGCAGCCGCCCGAAGAGGTATTGCACGCCGCGCGATCGCTCAAATATCGAGATTTTTTGATTGTATCACTGATTGTCAATCGCAAAGATTTGTTTCCTGACAACTGGATTTACATTCACTCTCCCGAAGCCAAAGTTGGACGAATTCAAAATTTTAAGAATTGGAGCCTCGCTTTAGTTCCTGATGTCAGCAAAAGTTGTTTAGGAATGGAATATTTCTGTAGCGTAGGCGACGAGATTTGGGAAATGTCGGACGCGCAACTTATCGAATTAGCAACTCGCGAGTTGGTTGGTTTGGGTTTAGCAACAACTGCCGAGGTGGAAGATGGAGTTGTCATACGGCAACTTAAAGCTTATCCAGTTTATGATGGGGAATATCGAGGACACTTGCAGGTACTTGAAGGTTTTTTGAAGGGAATTGAGAATTTGCAGACGATCGGGCGCAACGGTATGCACCGATACAACAACCAAGACCATTCTATGCTGACGGGAATGCTGGCGGTGAGAAATATTCTCGGCGAAAAGCACGATTTGTGGGATGTGAATACTGAGCGATCGTACTATGAAGATTTTAGTGTCGATCGCTCAAAAGAAAAGAAGGATTCGGATTTGATTTCGCAGTCCATATAGCCAGCCGAGATAGGGCTTGCCATGAAAAAAGCGAACCTGCCGAACTTAATCGGCTCCGCAGCAAGCATCTTCGTGCTCCTGCTTTCAGTGCAGCGGTTTGTCCCTATCCAACTCGACTTAATCGAAGCGATAGCCGCGATCGCTTCTGCTTGGAGCGTTTGGCTGCTTGCTAAAAACAATCCCCTAGGCTGGTGGATCGGCTTAATCGGAGTTATCGCCTACGCTGCTGTGTTTTATAAAGTTAAACTTTACGGCGAAGTTGCGATTCAATTCTTCTATTTAATCACGAGCTTGCAAGCAATTTATATTTGGCTGCGGGGCGGCGAAAACAGCGCAGAAAAACCTGTATGTCGCATTTCCCAACGCTGGCTCATCCTCACCGCAGTCTTAGTTACAGTTGGCGTATTTGGCTTGCGAACAGTATTAGTATATTTGGGCGGTGCAGTACCCTTTTGGGACGCCCTGACCACCATCTTAAGCGCGATCGCCCAGTTGTACCTGATGGAACGCTATCTCGAAAGCTGGTATTTGTGGATTGTTGCAGACACGGTTTACGTGCCCTTGTATGCCTCGCGGGGGCTATATTTGACGAGTATTTTGTACGCGATTTTTTTGTTGATGGCAATTCACGGACTACAAAATTTTCAGCGGATTTACTCGGAACAAAAGTTAAAACAGCAGCAATCTTTATGATACTCGGTGTTACTGTAGGCAAATTTTACCCCTTCCACAAAGGACACGACTACTTAATTCGAGAAGCTAAAAAAAAGGTTGACCATTTAATCGTTCTCGCCTGTTACAAAACAAATCAAGCAGTTGCAGGAACCGTTAGAGCCGACTGGATTCGATTTTTGCATCCCGACGCAGAAGTTATCGAAGTGCTCGACGATTTGCCGGAAGCCCCCGAACCTTGGGCTCAGAGGACTCTTGAGGTGCTTTCCGGGCGAAAACCCGATATTGCTTTTACTTCAGAAGATTACGGGGAACCTTGGGCAAAACTGATGGGATCTCAACACTGTGCAGTCGATCGCGAACGGCTCAAATTCCCGATTTCTGGAACGCAATTGCGATCGCACCTAGCCGAACACTGGCAAATGCTGACTCCCCCAGCCAAAGCCTACTTTGCCAAACGAGTCTGCGTGCTGGGTGTAGAATCGAGCGGCACGACTACCCTGGCACGATCGCTCGCACAGCACTATCAAACTGCTTGGGTTCCCGAATACGGCAGGTGTTACTGGGAAGGCAGGCAATATTCGCCCGATCCTGAAATTTGGGACAGCTATGAATTTGTAGAAATTGCCAAGAAACAAGCTGCTATAGAAGACGATATTGCTACTCGCGCTAACAAAGTCGTTATCTGCGATACAGATTCTTTAGCTACTTGTATTTGGCACAAACGTTACGTTGGTTCAGAACACCAGACAGTCGAGCAAATTGCAGACAGCCGCCGCTACGATTTGTATATTTTGACTCAGCCGGATTTCGGGTTTGTTCAGGATGGAACGCGAGAAAGCGAACATTTACGAATGACTATGCACCAGCAGTTTGTGGAGGTTCTTCAGCAGAAAGGAAAGCGGTATATTATTGTGGGAGGAACGCACGAGTTGCGAATGTCGGAGGCAATAGGGGCGATCGATTCACTGTTGGTGTTTGAACCGTTAAAGGAGCTAGAGAATTAGGAATAAGTGGAGTGCAATCGCGCACTTTTTATGTGCGGGCGATCGCTCTTTTGAAATATCTCTTGCTTCTCTAGATATTTATTAGAATAGTCGAACTAGGCGGTTAAAAGGATTGGAGGGAAACGATTCATGAAACTCACGGATTTGCCCCAAGATGTTCTCGATGATTTATGTCAATATCAACAATGGCGATTAGATATCGATCCAGGATTTGACAGCAAACACGAATTTTGGATGGCGTGGCACCATTTTCTCAAGTTACCGGAGAAATCCTACTTTGAGATCGCCGAAGATAATCGGGCAGATTTTCTCACAGTTGAAGAGTATAACCTGCTGCTGCCAGTGCCGCGATCGCACCATGCCAGCATCCATCCCATTCGATTGATTCCGAGTGCTGACCAACAGACACTCACCCTTTTTCTTCAGGACTCTTACCATCGTGATTGGTTCACAAAGCCCAGCGATGCCCGTTATGGATTTCTGGCGATCTGCGATCGCTATCAGAAGTTTAGTTGCGATTTCTATCTAGCCAGCTATTATCATTTCGCTTACCTCCTCGGAAAGGATTACGAAGTGGCTGTAGCGATTCTTACTCAAAAATTAGGTCAGCTACCGTAGTTGATGTCCGATTGAATGATATTGATTAAAATTAGTTTGTAGTGAGGACTTTAGTCCTTCGATCCTGCGGACTAAAGTCCTCACTACAAACCGGATCGATCGCCCTCAAGCGCTAAGCGGAGGAATTTGACCGGGCATGATATCCCGCTTGCATAAATCACTCGATGCGTTTTCAAAATGTTCGATCGCCGATAGGGATTTTCTAACCGATTCTTTTCAACCAAATCCACACAACCGTTAAATAAATGCTCTATTTCCTCTTGCATACTCAATAAATGAGACAGCGTGAGGCGGTGGGATGGCTGGTAAGTAACTAATACATCCACATCGCTATCAGGGCGAAAATCATCCCGCAGCACGCCCGCCAAACAGGGCAAACTCGACTATGTTCCAGCGCTGGCAAAATTGCGCGATCGCATCCAGAGAGACTTTTAATCGATCGCTCACCACATATTCTACATCGGATTGCAACTCAACCATGCGCGAGGAAACCTCCAACGAGAGCAACTAACGTCTGAGCTAAAGTGAAGCAATGGCATCGCTAACTTTCACCATGAGTGTCATCGGATCGATCGGCGAAACAGTAAACCCGCACTTCTGATAAAACTGCTTCGCATCTCCGGAGATAGCGTGTACGATAATTGCCCGTATCCCTACAATCTCAGCAGCTTGCAAAGTGCGAAGAATTGCATCCCGCAGCAAAGCGCGTCCGATGCCCGAGCCTTGCCAGTTGCGATCGACTGCAAGCCGTCCAATCACCATAACAGGAATCGGATCGGGCATATTGCGCCGAACTTTACCCGTTGCAGCAGTTAGTGCTATTGCTCCATTTACAAGATAATAGTACGCAATGACTGCTTGGCGATCGCACAAAACATAAGTCCGTGAAGCCCCCTCTAACTCATTTTTCAGAGCGCGACGCTTGAGCCATTCATCTAACTGAATGTTGCCTGAATCAAAGGTCTCTATTTGATGTAACGAGTTCAGTTTTTCAGGCGGACACAGTTGTTCTAAATCTCGATCTAATCCCACGGAGATTTTGTTTTTAGTAATGCGTTTAGCTTCGGATTTGGCGTCGGCGGTGCATCCAGCAGCGCCAAAAATTGCTTAAATTTAATTTCATCTAACCCAAAAAAACAGCGGTCTAGAATCACATCTTGAGCTTTTTGGTAAGCTGATTCAAGCATGAATTCCGATCGGCTCTTTCCCTGTAATTGGGCCGCGCGATCGATGAGAGCGCGTTGATTCGGCTTAGCTCGAATGTTGATTGTCACATCGCGGGTCTGACTGACTGACCCTTCAGATGCTGGCGGGTGCATAACAGTTACCTCTGGCTAGACACATTAGTAATTAGAGCTAGTAGCAGCATATTTATATGCTAATTTTTTGTATACACAATGTCAACACATTTACTAAAATCTGGGATCGCGGATCTAGTAAACCGCGATGGAATCGTGAACTAACGCATTGTACGGGCAGCCCCCGCCGCCCCTGAGACAGGAGTTCTGGCCCCAGTCCTGATGTTGCCTTTGTAGGTGTGTTGTTGATAGTTGACACAAATTTTTTAAACTTGTGCTAACTCTTGACTACATACTTAAAACAGTGAAAATATGCTAAGACGCAAGCAACAAACAAACCAACCTATGAACTTTTCCCAGAAGTCAGGGGGCAAAAGTGCCACATCCCCAAAAATCAACTCAACAAAGAATCTCGGCGTCGGAGAATTGCGGAAATTACTTTTTGCCGCCGGAATAGCCTCTCTGTGCGCTAGCTGTCAAAATCCTCCAGCACCCTCCGCCACAACTCCCGGAGGCAGCCCCGGAACCAGTCCCGCAGCCACTCCCGTCGCAGTCAGCAGCCCCGGCGACCCAAATACAGTCAAAATTGTCTCCATGCTCCCGATGACAGGTAGCGCCTTGGGTCAATCTCAAACAATGGTCAACGGCATCAAACAAGCACTTGCCGAAACCGACTCCAAAGCTTGCGACGGAAAAATCAAAATCGAATACGAAGTGCTCGACGATGCCACCGCCGCCGCCGGCAAATGGGACCCGGGCCAAGTAACCTCCAACTCGAACAAAGCCGTTGCTGACGGTTCGGTAGTTGCCGCCATCGGTCACTATAACTCCGGTGCAGCCAAACTTTCCATTCCCGTGCTCAACCAAGCTAACATCGTCATGATCAGTCCGGCAAACACTTATCCGGGACTGACTAAACCAGGAAAAGGCGAAGCCAAAGAACCCAACGTTTATTATCCCTCAGGCACTCGCAATTTCACCCGCGTTGTCCCCGCTGACGACCTTCAAGGAGCTGTAGCTGGCAACTGGGCAAAATCTTTAGGCGTGCAAAAAGTATACATTCTCGACGACCAAGAACTCTACGGCAAAGGCATCGCTGATGTTTTTGAAGCAACTTCTAAAAAGTTGGGAATTCAAGTCCTCGGAAGAGAGGGAATTGATATTAAAGCTAGCGACTACAAGGCGTTAATGAATAAGATCAAAGCTTTAAATCCAGACCTGATTTACTTCGGCGGCACTACTCAGAGCAACGCGGGACAAATAATTAAAGACATGAGAAATGTCGGGATGGCGGCCGATACAGTTAAGTTCATGGGCCCGGACGGCATTAAAGATCAAGCTTTAATCGATGCCGGAGGCAAAGATGCCGAAGGAGTTTATGCTACTTTTGGCGGCTTGCCTCCTCAAGAATTGACTGGTGTGGGTGCGAAGTGGTACGAAAGTTACAAGGCAAAATATAATGCTGAACCGGAAGCTTATGCAGCATACGCCTATGAAGCTGCTAAAGTTGCGATCGGCGCAATTAATAAAGTTTGCAAAAATGACCGCGCTGCTATCCGCGAAGCTGTCTTGGCAACTAAAGATTTTAACGGGGTACTCGGCACTTGGAGTTTTGACACCAACGGCGACACGAGCTTGACTACAATGTCAGGAAATGTTGTTAAAGGTGGTAAGTGGGAGTTCGTGAATGCGCTCAAGACGGAATAATTAATCAGAAGGAAGAAGGAAGAGGGAAGAAGGAAGAAGGAAGAGGGAAGAGGGAAGAAGGAAGAAAAATTATTTAAATTTTTTAACTTCCCAATTTCCAATTCCCAATTTCCAATTCCTAATTTCCAATTCCTAATTTCCAATTCCCAATTCCCAATTCCCAATTACTCAAAAACATGAAGAACTGGAAAAGTATTCTCTTATATCTAGGTGTAGTTTATATAGTTTTGCTATTAGGCCCGATCGCAGGATTTGATCTGCCAAAAATAGTTGGAGAAATAGCCAGCAATCCTGAAGTTTTTATCCAACAACTATTAGTTGGTCTTGTCAACGGGGCGCTGATTGCAATTATTGCTTTGGGTTACACGATGGTTTACGGAATTATTGAGTTAATCAATTTTGCTCACGGCGATTTGTATATGTTGGGTGCTTTTGCTTCCCTAACCGTGTTCGGGGCTTTTGGCATTCAAGACGGCGCGCCTTTAGGTATTGCTATACCGGTGATGTTAGTCGCTTTAATTGTATGTTCGGTGTTTTGTGCTGGACTGAATATTGTTGTCGAAAAGTATGCTTATCGACCTTTGCGAAATGCTCCCCGTTTGGCTCCTTTAATTTCAGCGATTGGAGTTTCTTTTATTTTCCAAAATATGGGCCTGTTTTGGGGAGGATTGAAAGCTTTTCTTCCGGTGATGGGTTCTAATTCGGCCGCTCCGAAAAGCTTTCCCGATTTGTTGCCGCGAGTTGATATCCTCAAAGCTTTGGGAATTCAAACGAGTATTGTATTTACTACGAAAGATTTAATTGTGTTGGTGGTGGCGGTGGTATTGATGGTTTTGCTTCATGTGTTTGTGCAGTACACTCGTCTGGGAAAGGCGATGCGGGCAACTGCTCAAAGCCGCGATGCTGCTAAGATTATGGGAATTAATGTGGATCAGATTATTGCTCTGACTTTTTTGATTGGGGGAGCTTTGGCGGGTTCGGCTGGGATTCTGGTTGGTCTGTACAACAATACTATTGTTTTTACGATGGGGTTTACGGCGGGTTTGAGGGCTTTTACGGCGGCGGTTTTGGGGGGAATTGGCAATATTGTGGGGGCGATGTTAGGAGGGGTTTTGATTGGGTTGCTGTCGTCTTTGAGCGATCAGTATTTGTCGAGCCGTTGGACTAATGCTTGGGTGTTTGGGGTTTTGGTGGTAATTTTGGCTTTTCGGCCAGGGGGTTTGTTGGGCGAGAATGTTCAGGAGAAGGTTTGAAATTGGGGGGTTTAAATAATGGCAAGAGACATTTAAGTAGACATAAAAAAACAGCATAGGCTGACCCCCGACTTGTTTAAACATTTGGGGAACTAACAGCGATCGCGTTTTACGTTTTAGGTTATTTTACGTTTTAAATATTCCCTGGTTTGAGCCAGCCAAAAACTTCCCCTAAAGTCAACTGCATTTGCGGCATAAATTTAGGAATTGGAAGTATATCTGTCGGTTCTTGTAGCGAAATCGGCTGCTACCTTGCGGGATAGGCTAAAATGTTTTTTTCATCCGGATCGACCAACCAACCCATCTGACAACCAGCATTCAAACAGTGCAAAATATTGTTTGTAACTTTGGTTTGGCTTTGGGCTGGGGACAAAATTTCTATTGTCCAGTCTGGGTGAGCATTAAATGTATTGGCAATTTCACCGTCAGTGTCTAGGGCAATGCGATTCCAAACAAAAATGGCTACATCGGGAACAATAGAATGTCCGCCAAAGGTGCAGCGAAGTTCTGGAAATGCCCAAGCAATCCGCTGAGGTTTGCCCGCTGCATTAACCCTTGTGATGAGTTCTCCCTGAATTTTGCTGTGTTTTCCTTACGGCATAGGTTTTTGTACGATCGCACCTTTGATGTATTCGCTAGCGGGTTTGGTTTCTGCCAGTTGCAAAAAGTCGTCGAGGGTGATAGTTTTTTGAGGTGCTTGTACCATATAGCGATCGCCCGTTTGAAGTGTGTTGGGGTAACAGTTCCAGTATATTTGAAGTTTCGTCACTTTTGGTGCAATAATCGAACTCAAAAGACTCTAAACTGTAGCTAGCCCGATCGATCGTTTCCACGATAAGCAGCCTATCACATTCATTGATGCAGAATTTGGCACGGCCCGCGTCAGTCGCATCTATAAACTGCGATTCCTAGCATTCTTTCATCTAACTACTGATTAATGACTCATAACTTCTTCCTATGTCAAAAAAAATAATTAAAGCAATTAAATCGACTGGTATTTTAGGGGCGATCGCCTCTTTAACTGTTTTGTTATTCGGCGGTTGGAGCGGCACCGTGATCGGCTGGCTGATGGGTACTGCGGCGGGCTTTATTAGCTGTCGAGAGCAGAAGGTTTACAGCCCGAAAATGGGTGCGACAATCGGCAGTTTAGCGGGATTCGGATTGGGAGTTTGGCTATTAGTTGCGAGTGTGGTAGAAGGGGTTTTGATTAGACCTTTTTCTGGTCAATCTGCTGTGGCTTTGCCGACGACGCTGCTGTACGGGATTTGCAGTTTGACGATCGCAATTTTGACAGCTACGTTAATGGGTGCTTTGCAGGGTTTGCAGGGGGAACGCCAGCGGCTGGCAACTCTGGTGACATTAGCTTTTATTCTAATTCTGTTTCCCTTTATCGACATTCATGCTCAGACTGGCTGGATTGCTACTGTAGTACAGATTCAAATCTTTATTATGTTGGCGCTAGGTTTGAATATTACTGTGGGTTTTGCGGGTTTGTTGGATTTGGGATATGCGGCGTTTTTTGCGATCGGCGCTTACACGACGGCTTTGCTATCTTCTGGGCAGTTAAATATTGCTTGGAACTTTTGGGTGGTACTGCCGATCGCGGCCGGTGTAGCTGCGATCGCGGGCGTAATCCTGGGTATTCCCACACTGCGGCTCAAGGGCGATTATTTGGCGATTGTTACTCTCGGTTTTGGCGAAATTATCCCGGTTGTGTTTAGGAATTTAACGGCGATTCGGATCGACGAACCAGTCTCGAAGATTGTGGCGGCTGTTTTGGGTAAACCCGAGTTGGTGCTGTGTCTGGTTGGGTGCGATCGACCTTTTAACCTCACCGGCGGCGAAGCGGGAATAAACCCGATCGGGCGTCCATCTCTCCCCATCGTCGGCACTTTCAGCACCGGCAACTACTTTCCCTGGTACTACCTAATTTTACTGCTAGTTGTCTTCGCTTACTTCATGATTTCGCGGCTGCGAGATTCCCGCTTGGGGAGGGCGTGGAATGCCATGCGCGAAGATGAATTAGCGGCTAGTGCGATGGGCATTAACCTGGTCAAAACCAAACTTTCGGCTTTTGCGATGGGAGCGACGTTTTCGGGCTTTGCAGGCGCGTTTTACGCCGCCTATATCAGCGCAATTTTTCCCAGCGTTTTTGATTTCTCGGTGTCGGTAATCATCCTGTGTATGGTGATTTTAGGCGGTTTGGGCAACATGACCGGGGTGATTTTGGGCGCTATCATTATCATGTCTGCCGATCGGCTTTATCTGCCACAATTAGCGCAAGTCCTCAAAGGTTTTCTGAATATTTTTGTACTCCCCAGGATTGCAATTCCCCAGTTAGCGGACTTTCTGGCAACCAGTTTAGACCCGATTCAAATGCGCTTATTTCTATTCGGCTTAACTCTTGTTGTTATGATGCTCGTGCGGCCAGAGGGGCTGATTCCTGATAAGATACACCAAGCTGAACTGCATTCGGATGCTGAAGCTAGCAATGAGTCTTTAGCAGATGCGAGAAGTCAATAAATAGGTAAGGGCAAAAACCATAGTATTTTGTAGGCAGGTTTAGCTAAGAATCTAGGATGCAAGGGAGTTTAGGGGTATAAATACCCCCGTCCCCATCTAATGTTTATTTGTAACCAACTACTTAGTAAGGGTGAAAGATTAGCCATGAAGAATGTAACTGGTACTGCTTTTATCGTTGCGGAATTTAGAGCCGAAGAGAATGAAGAGGCAACTCCTCTCTACACTGATCATGTAGTAAAAATTTGGCTGAATGAGGAAACAAAAAAAGTAGCTAGCCAAATAGCTCAAAACTCTCCTGCGGCTAAAGAAATGGTTAAGTTGCGGACTAAATATTTTGATGATGTGTTGTCAAATCAAATTTTAGGAGGTTGCAAACAAGTAGTTATTTTAGGCTCGGGTTTGGATACTCGTGCTGCTAGAATTAATGGAGAAGGAGTGATTTATTTTGAAATAGACGACCAGGCGACTCTTCAATTAAAAGAAGAAACTCTAAAAGCTTACAAAGTTACTGCTAATGTTCGCTACCTTCCCGGCGATTACGTAAAAGACGGTTTAATCTCCTTGCTGAAACAGAGTGAATTTGATTTCGCTCGACCGACATATTTTTTGTGGGAAGGCAACACAACCTTGCTTGCCAAAAAAGAGGTAATATTTGTGTTAGAACAAATTCGCGACAATGTTGATAATTTTCGATTGTCCTTTGATTATATGTCGGAAAAGGTGATTTTGAGAACAACGGGCTACCAAGATATCAATGATTACATAGATAAATACGAAAGTATGTATGCACCCTGGATTACTGGGTTTGAAAAGATTGCAACTTTAGCTGACGAACTCAAACTCAAAGTTATTGAAAACTTTTCGACGGCCGATTTACACGCACAATATCGCCCTCGCCGTTCGCTAGAATCTAATCTTTTTAAGTTCTATTTTGTTTGTACGTTAGAGAATGCAGTAGGGGGCGTCACTCAAGAGATTTGACTAAACTAAAACAATTTGCGGCTGACGCATTTTATCAAAGCAAAGACGATCGCACTTTGTCTGTACGCTAGAAAAAGCAGGAGGGTACGCCAGTGATTTCTTGGACAATCGCAAACCATTTATTAGGTCAAGCGAATTCGTAAAGAATCAATAAGACCATGTTTAGCCAACCAATCTTTTACCTCTGGCGTTAAAAGTCCCAGGGTAGCACCCTCATTAGCAGCCACTCTCAGAAAACGAAGCACTGCTTCAGGAACTTCATCAGAATTTAAGCCATCCCAGCACTGCTTTAATTCCTCAATTAGCCGATCGACTCTTTCAAAATCCTCACAGCTTTCGGGAATTGAGTTTGATTCCTGAATTTGCAAATATAAACTTCTAATCCGTTGGACAGTTGGCTTAAATGCCGAAACTTTATCCAATGAATTCAGGAGGATTTCATTATCATTATTAGTGCTGGGCATTTTTTGACTTCGGTAGAGCCACCAAGATTGATTCAATTGCTCTCTCAGAGAATTTTGTAATTGCTCTATCCTAGAAGTGAAATTCTTTTTGTTAAAATTTTCATGTGGTGGTATCATCCATTCAGGATCTTTTTTAAATTCTGCCTCAACATTAGCAATAAATGTCAGCAAAATCTCAGCCTTTTGAGTTAAATGAAAATTGGTAATTCCTTTTTGGCGAAAAGCTCTCAAAGATTGAACAAGAGGTATAGTTTCAGCGACAGCTTGCTCAATCTGTTGTTGTCTAGATTGAAAACCTTGCAAATTTTCTGCATATTTTTGAAGATTAATTTTTTTTTCAGATAACTTAATCAGTTGAGTGGATTTTTGTAAAATCATATTATATCTCCTTTAATTTCAGTAATGAGCTCTTGCAGTTTAGCCAATCCATCTTCAATAGCCCTATGGCAAGACTCTACTGTTGCACCACCTGACACTTCTAAAACTTCAATTTGGTTATTCGCCTCGGTTATAGAAGCATCAAGAAAATTGTTAGTGCTGCCGACAAATTCGGAAGCGTCTGTCATTGCTTTTTGATGATTTTCGCTGAGATACTTAAGCAGCTTCCCCGGTTTACTATCGGGATTATCTTTCTCAGTTTGCACGCGCTTCATTGTTTCTAAATAGCTAGAAAGCCCAACTCGTTTAAACTGTTCCAATACAGATGTTAGGTCATCGACATTCTTTCTGCCTCGAAATACACCAGCTTGTTTCGACCGATCGATCGCCCGCTTTACTAAATCGGTAACATCTTTTCTCTTGATGTCTTCCCCTAATTCAGCTACTAGAGAATTGTAAACAGCAAGTTGGCGATCGCACTCTTCCTGAATCGCTTTTTCTAGCAGTTCATCCGCAGCTTGACGCGCTTTATCGATTTCGGGAAACTTCTCTCGAACATCTGGCGGAATTTCACATTGAGGTTGCCAAGATTTGCTAACCTGTTTCAATGGGTCGAGGATTTGTACAACATCAATAATCTGAAATTGTTTAGAACTTCCTTTTGTGCAGGCCGTGCGACTTTTAACAATTTCTAGTAAAGCCTCGCGGTGGTTTTGTAAGCTATTAAATAGCTTTTTCCAGTTAACTGAACGATTTTCTAAATCTTTTGCTTCTAAATCGAGAAACAAACTATTAATCAAATCTTCAATCGAATTTGTAGGATGTCCTGCCATTGTTGCTGCGATCGCCAGTAGCTCAACTGCCGCAGGGACAGGGTTGCAGGGTTCCCCAGACTCGCGGGGATACAGGCGAATCTGCTCTAGGACATATTGACTCCATTTTTCCAGTTGTTTGGCGTAGGTGCGAAAGTAGCGAGATCCATCGGGGAACTTCCAATGCTTGTAATGGTTGTATTGTAAAATGCCTTGGAAGGCGATCGCGCTTTCTCGAAACTCATCAGGATCGTCAGGATTAAGAGGAAAAGATAGTTTAACTCCAGAAATCGTCTCCCTCGTAACTTTTGGGCTGTAAAAAATTAAGTTTCGGCGCTTAAAGTATTTACTATCGCTAGCAGCAAAACTCCCCTGAAGTAGCATTTCTGTATCCCATTCAATCCGCTCAACAATAGCTGAGTAAATCAACGGTCGCAGTTCTCCACCGATATCCTGCGGGAGAATTTCTCGGTTATTCCAGCGATCGAGAATTTGCAGTTGATTCGCCAACTTATCGGGAATTTTTTCAATTTGAGATTGTGGCTCAACTCGATAATTACTAACCGAAGTTCTAGAGTCTTTAGCCTGCGAAACAGAGGGTCGAGCTTTGGTCTGCTGCACCTTCACGCCAAGTGCAGCAATATCAAATGCCGTGTGAACTTCTGGAGGTAAGTCGCAAAGCTCGTTACTATCCGTCCACAAATCGAGGAGAGTTTGGCGGCGATCGTAATTTTGTTGGTCTTTGGCTTTAATATCGGCCTGAACCATTGCACTCAGCCGCATCTTACCAAAGTGTTCTCGCAGAGAATTAGCAGGAAAGTCTCCATGCTTAATATCAGAAATAGAATTTTCTAGCGTCCACTTGAGAACATCTCTAATCAAAAATCGAGGTTTAAAAGTTTCGGGGTTTACCCTGGCAAGCATCTGCCCTAAGGCTTCAGGCGTGAAGGGATACAAACCAAAACCGTCCGCTTCTCCAAAACCTGCATGACAAGCTAGTTTGTGTTCGCATTCATTGCAAGCACTACTTAGAGCTTCTTTATCTGAATCTTCATAATTGCGAGACTGAGCCCAATCTTGAATTATTTTATCCTCCAAACGCACCGCGTTGAGATATCGAGCCACAAATTGTTTGATATCTGCATAATTCACTAAAGATTGTTGTTTTCCAACTGTACCGACATCGAGATTAACGCTAAAAGTAATCCGTTGTTTTACAGTATCTAACCTCATACCGTCAAAATAGCCCGTAGTACAAGCTAGCGCCGTTCGGATCGCGCACAAAGATTTGCCTCCGGGTTGTTGCGGCCTCGCTAAAACTGCTTCTAAAACTTCGCGGTCAATTCCTTGAAATTTGGCAAAATCTTCAATCAGTAAAACTAATTCTACTTTCTCTTCGGCTAAAGTTTCGCGAACTTCTCGCATTAATCTTTGCAAGTCTTCCCGCCCGAGGCTCAAAACTTGAGCGATCGCTTCATCTAAATGCCGATTTAACCAATCTACAGTTGCCTTTTGGATATCCTCATCGCCGATTAACACGCTATAAAATTCCCGTGCTTGCTCCCCAGCTTTTGGCAAGTTTAAAACATTTAAAGGCAAGTCCTCCAGCGAAAATTGTCGCCGTTCTTCAACAATTTCTACCGTATCTCGATGTCCGAGAATATGGACAACTAATTTATGAATAATACCTCCATCTTTTAGCCAGTGTTCTCGGAAAAATGGATCGTATAGTAGAGAGTCAACAGTATCAACGAGGTAACCTTCCACTTCAGAAAGTTTAGTGCGATCGCCCCGACCATTTGGACCAACCGCAGCAGCAAGCTGATTCAGAAGTTGTTCCCGCGCTTGCGCTTCAGTCAAGGTGCTAGTGGCTCGATTTAAACGCTGCCGGTATTCATCGAAGGTTGCTCCTGCCATCCCTTTTAATATTAAACTGATAATATCTTTGAGATTCGTTCCAATTTTGGGAATCAGCAAAACTCGACGCCTATGTGTCGATTCAATATTGGCGGCCAGCCAGCGAATCAGGTGAGATTTTCCTGTGCCAGAACTTCCTAAAACTGGTACGAAAGCGAAATCTTGTTCTGCCAGAAAATCTTTCAGAAATTGTTCCTCACTGTAGCGAACTCGCCACGGTACTTCAATAAGTTCCTGGCGGTACATGGCGATCGGATGGTGAGTTGCCAAAAATATACTATCTGCTGTTTGGGTAGCTTCCACACCCATCACGCGGCGAACGCGCTCCACATCCCAGCAAACAAATTTTGTAAAAGTCATAGTTATACTCGCGTCCAAATAATATGAGAAAATCCTGCTTCTTTGTCGCCACTTGGAAGGATGAATAAATCGGCATCCGACTCTTTTATAAGCTGGATATAACCATCATCCTCAAGGCGGAATAAAGCAAAAGCCGTGCTAGTGGATAAATGATTGGGTAAGCGAAAACCGATTTTTTCGTCAACCTGTTCTCGAAATTGGCCGCTTTCAAACACCGGGCATTTTTTAGCTAAACGATCGACAAACTCTCCGATCGAAAGTTTAGCTTGTACTTCTCCTTGAAATAACTCTTTTAAATTTCGTCTGAGATAAGCAGTTGGCTCAGCAACTATTATTTTGTTCCCTCCTAAAGCATGGCCCCAAGCAAACCCTAAATAACACATCCAGTCCGCGACTTGACCGAACAGAGTATTGCTGGATATTTTCAAATCTAAAGACTCAGCAACTCTCTGTTCTGCGACAAGCTGTTCTACTTCTTCCCACGTACCGGGAGCATCATAAATATCTTGGGCTAAATACCATGCTATTAAGCGACCTAAATCTTCTTCATCTTCGTTATCAGAAGCGAAAAATAGCTGTACCAGCGTATCCGGTAACAACTTATCGCCAGTTTGAGGATGTCTGGATGCTGCGGGAAGATGACCATTAATAGCAATCTCCTCGTTTTCTTCGATTAATAAGTCGCACTTGATACTTTCTCGCAGTGCAGCATCAAACATCGGATGTTCGGCACTTTTGTTTCTCCCTTCTGATAATTTCTCTGGAGAAAGCAGGCGAGTGAGTTTTTCCCTGTTTTCACGCTGCTTGGGGGCTTGAAGCAAATATCTAAATATGCCTCGCATTCGGCTAGGAGTAGCCAAAGCAGTTTTTAATACGCTCATAAATTAACCTCCGTGCAAAAGTGGTTAAACATAAAGTATTTACCTGAAAAAATATCGATCAGCTTGCGGTCATTGCGACTGGGATCTCGTGTATCTAATGGAAGCACGATAATCAGCGGCGCCTCATAATTTCTGTTTTGTGACAGATAGTTGTCAGGGATAGCCTTTCCGGGCGGATGAAAGATGAGGGTAGGAATGCGCGGCATCAGAATGGGTTGGTATTTTTCAAACAAGAATAGAAAAGCACCGGCAATTTGATTTAGGTCTGCGATCGCTCTACTATGAAATTCATCATAAACTACCCAATTATTAATTCCCTGCTGGATTAACCACTTAAAAACTTTAGGGCTTTGGAGTTTCCAGCTTTTCTCTTCCAGAGAGTCGTAGAAAATCAGCATTAATTTATCTCCTGCTAGCAATCTTTTTAGTTCTTCACCTACCCAAAAATTAGGATTTGGCCATACAGGTGAGGGTGTGGGCATAATTCCGGAAAATAGTGATTTCCCGTTTTTTCTGCAAACAGGACATCCACCACAAGCAGGAGAAATCCTAACCATTTTTCTCGGTTCTGGTATTGCACGATCGCGTATTGTGTAAGCTTCAGCTAATATTTCTGAAATACAGCGTTCTGGTCGTAAAGCCTCGCGCATCAATTCCAAGTTTCTATAGCTCCAGTTTTGGCGTTGCTGGCGAATTGGTTCTACTTTATTTTCCCAGGTTTGGGCTTTCAGATGCGATTCATCTAAAATACGAATAAATCGGGATTCTCGGTGCAGTTCCCAAGCTTTTTGATAAGCGTCTTTCGATTCAAAATTTTTGATTAATGGCGGTCGGTCGGCATCAATTTCGATTAAACCTGCCCGACTCATCAGCGTTAAAGTGCGGATGTTCCAAGCCTGATTTTGTTGGCTGTTCATGTCAATATCTGCTAGTTGGAAAGATGGAGGAATATTGACGGGAACGCGAAACCGCCCATCGGGAATAATTGTTTTATTTAAAAACATACTTTCCCACCGCTGCAAACCCCGTTCGATAGTAATTGCAGAATTTTCATTAAGATACTTGGCAATTCTTAGGTCTTCCGTGGTATGCAATGTGAGCGAGATTGCTGCCTTGCCATCTCGACCTCCTCGACCGACTTCTTGATAGAAACGATCGATAGTTTCTGGGATGCAGGCATGAATTACGGCTCGAACATCTGACTGATCCACGCCCAATCCGAAAGCCGAAGTAGCAACGACTATATCAACTCGTCTCTCGCGCAAGTCTTCAATCAGTTGAGAGCGTTCTGCTGGGCTAGAATCTCCGGTCATAATGGCACACCGCTTGAATCCAGCACGCAACAAATCCTGTTTCCATCGCCTCACATCTTGGCGTTTTGTGGCGTAAACAATCAGAGGGCGAGGGAGATGATAAACAGCTTCAATTAGTCGCTCTTTTCTGACTTCTTCACTTTGGCACCAAGCAAACCAGTAAGAGGGTTCTGGTCGCAACTGCACGGCAGATATCACTTGAAACGGGCCGGGTTTGCCGAATAAAGTTTCCAGGGTATCCAAACAGGATTCTGTTAGGGTTGCAGTCAGCAATAAAGTTGTAAAAGAAGTTAAACGCAACAAGTCTCTTCGCAAGCCGGGAAGTTCTTGGAATTCTGGGCGAAATTCATCGCCCCACTGCTCGACGATATGAGTTTCATCTATTACGAAATACCTCAACTTTTTTGACATTGCGGCTTCATAAAGAGAGGGTGCAAGGGAACTCATCAAGCTTTCGGGTGAGGTGAAAACGATGCGCTGGGTGCCGTTGTGAATGCGATCGCGAATTTCCTTGCGTCTCTGTTGTCCTGCCTCAGACTCATCGCTATAATAGGCAGTCGCATGGTTAACAAAAGGTTTTAAAGCTCGTTCTTGGTCGATCGCTAGTGCTGTAGTCGGCACAACGATCGCACTGACACCACCAATTTGCGATCGCAAAAGCGCTGGCAATTGAGCGCAGAGACTTTTTCCCGAACCCGTAGGCAGATTAATCACAAGTGTCGAACTCTCAGGAGCAGTCAAAACAGCACGAATTGCTTCGCGTTGCCCTACACTCCGATATTTCTTCAAATCCACCAATTCCAGAAACGGATCTCCCGCTACAGGCTCGTAGTTACGGCGAATTTCCTCTTTAAATACAGGTTTGTCTGGATGATATTGTTCGGAAAAATCCAGCCAATTTGGTTGCCAAGGACGAGCGCTAATTAAATAGTAATCCGAGCCTTCACGCAAAATATTGATACCGCTTTGCCGCCAAATTTCGCGATTCGGGAAAGGAGAAGTCCGAGGTACTTCTAGAGGTTGGGGCATTCCGCCCTGTAGCTCATCTTCCCGCCGCAGTAGGTGACGCACTAAAGCAGCAATATCTCCTTTTTCTGGCGCGTCAGGAGTTCCCACAGCAGCCAAGGCATCAAGCAAACGCCTTTGACAAGCTTCTGAAAACTGACTTGTATCAGCAGGTAGATTACGTGTTTGTAGAATGTCTCTGAAATCTTGGAATGAATCAGCCATCACTCATCCCCCTCTTTCAGAAATTGAACGGGAACTCGCCCAGAAACAATGATGAATCCTACAGAATCCAGCTTGATTCGGGGATGGCGAATTCCTTCTAAAATAGCTTGACTTAAAGCAGTTTCTATGTTGACTTCTTGCGCTAATAATGAATGCGAAGTTTGTTGGCTTTGAGCTAAGCGGTTAAGACGCAGGTGCAGTTGAGCAAGTCTTTTTCCTAGTTTCTGTTCGGCAATTTGGGCCTGTTGTTCGCAGAGTGCGATGAAAGAAGTGCGATCGCCCAACAATGTTTCAGAAGTCCGACGCGCCTGATGACAAAATTCTTGCCAATAGACATCTCCCAAAACTCGCAAAGCTTATCTGGCAAAGGCTTTGCGAATTATAACTCTTCTCAAAAATCTCTGCCT
>NZ_JAUBQE010000118.1:0-4003 GCF_036701115.1 Microcoleus sp. Pol1C5
TATTGCTTCTTTAACAGGATGGCAATTTATTTTAGATGCCATATCTGTAGCAGGATTTTAGGAAACTGGTATTATTCACATATTATCAGCCATTCAGATTTTTTTAAATATGGATTAACCTGATTAAGATAATCTCGCATTTCTCCGTATTTATGGTAACTTGCCCCATCCCAAAATATTAAAATTCTAGCTCCTTTATTTAGACTTTGGAGGTATTTGACAAACAAAACTGTATTCTTTGAATTCCCGGCTTCATATTCTCGCACAAAAAATTTTTTTTATTTGATAGTTTATGGCTCCAAAATATGTTTGCCTTTCTCTCTGATTTGTCATCGGAACTTCTATTTTTTTATTCGTCTTTCCCCAAACATATCCACAAACATTGCCCCACAGAAGATGACATTCATTAATCATATACACCACCAGCTTTCCTGCCTCTATGTCTTCTCTGTTTTGTTCTAGTATTCTGTTGATTTCTATCTTTTTTGTTTCTACTAATTCATCGTTTTTTTTTGATTCTTTTTTTGAGTTTTTTTCCAACTAATTTTGGCTTCATCAAGCAATGTATAATAACTTTGATTTGATTGGAAGCGAACATCATATTTGTCTTCTATATATTCCCGAAGCTGCTGTAAGCTCAAATACTCTTGAGCCTCTAAGTAATTGATAATTTCCGAGCGCTATTCTCGACTTAGACATGCTTTTGACCCTTGATATCTCAATTTTAATTCTTTAACTCCATGTTGGATAAATTTTATTTTGACTTGACTGACAAATGTTGGTGATACATTTAATATTTTTTGAATGTCACAACAAGGTACGCCCTCAATCCACATCATTACTGACATTCTCGCTTCAGTTCTCTCGGAGCGGGGTTGCTATTGATAAAATCACTTAGCTCTTTTAAAGATTGCTGCTCAGACCTATCATTTTGTTTCACTAATATCCCCTCTCTAATTATTAGACTACCTAACCATTATAACTTATTTGTAAATTATTGTGAATCATTTAGGATTGCTATAGTAGCTTCCATGCTAAAACCAACTGCACTGACGAGCGAACCATACGAGATAGCCATCGCAACAGAGAACATGGCACAGGTAATGCTGTCGTTGGCAGAATGGCTACTCAAGCAACAACAGCACCTCAAACAGCAACAACGAAAACTCCAAGAAAAGCCGCAGTTGATAGAACAGCAGCAACAGGAGATCGAACAGTTAAAAGAAGCACTCGACAAGGTAAAAAACCGCACCTCATCAAACAGTTCCACTCCACCATCAGCAGACCTGCTCCTCAAGCCCAGCGACAAAAGTAAGTGAAAAAAAGGGAAAAAACGCGGTCCAAAATATGACCATCCTGGCAAGACGCGCAATGGATTTGGAGAGCCAGACAAAATCATTGAGCTAGAACTAGAAACATGTCCGGTGTGTCTCTCAGCAGTGGAACCAGTTACAAAAGCAAAGAGGAAAGTACAACAGGTAGCCGAACTGAGAGAGCAACCCGTAGAAATTAGAGTATATCGTCGCCCCTTATGCCAGTGTAAAGATTGTATAGCGTTCCTAATTGAGTTGTGAACACTAACCATACATATAAAGTTTGGGAAATCCAAATATTTGACGATAAGCGAAAAAACATAAATAACCTTTTTACTATGGTAAAAGATTTACAGCGATAGGAAAATTTTCTCAAGATATTCTTTCCTTGTAACCAAATATCTTCTACTGGATTTTGTTCGGGGGCATTCGGGGCAAATAAAATACAATTTATTTGCCCTTCTTCGGGAGATTTTCCGTCATTTACTAATTCTAAATATTCTCTTAATTCTTGTGACTTATGATAGGTGGCTCCATCCCAAATAATTGTCATTCTTGAGTTGGGGCGTTGTTTTCTCAAATATTTTAAAAAGCTAATTGTCTGAGCTGAATCTCCTTTTTCATAGGGTTGTACTAAAAATTCTTTATTTCCATAATCTAATGCTCCATAATAGGTTTGTCTCTGTTTTTGATTGGTCATTTCTACTTCTACTCTCCCAGCGCTTTTTCCCCAAACATACCCACATAAATCTCCCCACAATAAATGACATTCATTTAACATGAACACACATAACTTACCTTGTTTTATATCTGACTGCCATGTTTCTAAATACTCGTTAATTTCTTTTTTTTTAGATTCTACCAATTTGGGGTTTCCTTTAGAATTCTTCTTTTGGGACTTTTTCCAACTAATTTTAGCTGATTCAAATAAAGAATAGTAACTCTGTTGTGATTGATAAATTACTCCATATTTGGATTTTATGTAGATAGCTAGTTCGGCCAAATCCCACATTTCTCTCTGACTTAACCAGAGAATTATTTCGGCTTTTTCTGATTTACTTAAATAGCCCGGCTTCCCTTTGTACCCCATTCTCGGCTCTTTCACTCCCCCAATTGAAAATTTATTATTCCATTTACTAATAAATCCCAACGAAACGTTTAACTGTTTGATAATTTGACGATAAGATAGCCCTGACAAACTCCATTTAACTACCAATGCTCGTTTAATTTCTCGCGCATCTGAAGTTGATTCAATAAAATCATCTAACTCTAACTCTTGCTTTTTGCGATCGAGTACCTGGCTATCCATTTTGGCAATTCTCTGTTTATTATGCTTTTTATATTTTATCACATGGGTGTTCACAACTCAATTAGGATTGCTATAGCTGGTCAGGATACTCTCAATTACCACCAGGTGTCAAAGAAGGATTTAGCTACGGTGGTATATTGTGTAGCGTAGTGGGCTGGCTGGGGTACGGAGGTAACTTACCGAAAGTGAAAACAAGAATATTTTGTGGAACATGTCTTGGGGGTTCCGATCTCTCAAGGCAGTTTAGCCAAAATGCAGCATTACTTCCAAGAAAGCTTGGAGCCAATCTATCAGCAATGGTTGAGCTACGTACAACAACCGGGTGTGCGATGCGTTGATGAAACCACTTACTGTATTGATGGCATCAAGTATTGGTTGTGGGTGGCAACTAGCGATCGAGTTTGTGTGCTCTTGTTAGCTCCTACCCGCAGCAGTGCCGAACTCAAACAGTTATTGGGAGCAGATTTTTCTGGCATTCTCAGTAGCGATTGTTTTAGTGCTTACAATCTGCAGTCGGCAGCGGCGAAACAGAAGTGTTTCACCCATATAGAACACGATTTGAAAGCACTCAAATTCAGCCATTTTGAGGGAAATCGTCTGTTCGCTCAAGCGGTGAGTGAGATTTTAGCCACAGCCAGAACTTGGTATCGTGACTATCATGCTGGGAAATTGAGCCGCTTTCAAATCGCCGACCGGCGTCCGGCGCTCGAAGCTCAATTGCTTGCAGTTTTACACAATCCACCGACTACTGGATGGCCTGCCGATGCCCAAAGATTAGCCAACCGAATTCAACGTCATTGGAAAGAATGGTTCACTTTTTTAGACTATCCAGAAGTGAAACCGGACAACAATGATGCTGAGAGAGCTTTACGCCCGGTTGTCGTGCATCGCAAAGTAACTGGAGGAGCGCGCAGTGATTGGGGCGCTCAATCAGTAGCTCAGATGTTTAGTTTTTTAGAAACTGTTCGCTTACAAGGTGGGGAAGTGATCGCTCAATTATATGAGCTACTGTTTTTAGCTGGTCGGAGTCCTCCAGGCTTACAATTCAACTGAACTTTTCGTTGACAAAAATTGAATCCATCACTTTTCCACCAACTTCTTTCTGGCGGGTGGCAAGTTTTTCTGCAAGATCGCCTACAACTTGATTGCGCGGCGCTCGCTGACATCATTGGCGATACCGCAACACTGTTGCGGTGAGCAGTTACGACAAGGTTTTACGAAGCAAACGAGAAATTCGCTGAAGTAAAGTATTATTAAGTCTTTCAATATGACTGGTTTTTCCCGATTCTTTACCTACAAGCCGCTGTCTTTTAAAAGGTAGCACTTCCTCATCTAGATTCCCACAAATCAGTATAACAAACAGCACATTGTCTATAGACAT